>NZ_JBAWAC010000437.1:0-2111 GCF_049589095.1 Haladaptatus sp.
TTCCGGGAGAATCCGACGGTGCTCGACGGCATCGTCCGATACCGAGGTCCCGGAACGCTTCTCGACGCCCGCGTCGTCGGAACGAATACCGTCGTCCTCCGCTACCGAACGACGGCCGCCGCGGCGACGCCCGGCGGTGTGGTCCGCTTCGACGGGTTTCGACACGCACGGAGCGGATCGATATCGGGACTCGGTGCCGACCGACTGACCGTGGTGGGTCCACCGGGAACCGTCGTCACCCGCGCGCCACATGGTGCGAGCGTGGGCGGAAACTCGTTCAGTGTAACCGCTTTCCACGACGTCGGAGATGGACCCTTCGTCACCTTCGCGGAGTCTGGCGGCGTCGTCGGCGAGGCGTGGAGCTTCGTGGCGGTCGTGGGGGCGCTCGCCGAGGACATCGTCTTCAACCTCCTGCTGGACGTTCTCCTCCCGGCGAGCGTTCTGCTCGGCTTGCTCGCCGGATTCGTTCGACTCGGGGGAGGGGAGCGTCGCCGAAACGGGGGGACGCCCCGCTCGATTGCGGTGGTCGTCAGCGTTCTCGGAACGCTCGCACTGTTCGTCGGAACCGTCCGATTAACCGACGTCGTATCGGGACTTTCGATGGGCATCGTCGTCGCCGGGGGAACGTACGTCGTGCTCGGGATGTTGGCGTTCAGCGACGTTCGCCCGACGTTTTACCGCACTGTGGCCGCCGTCCTCCTCGCGTGGCTGGTCGGTATCTGCGTGGCGATGGTGGCGGCCATCGCCGTCGACTCATCCGTCGCCGCTCGGCTCTTCGCCTCGAACCCGTACACGATCCGAAAGTTCCTGTTCGCGTCGTTTTCGGTCCTCTTGGCGTCGTTCATGACCGCAGTCGGCTACGCCGCCGCGGTTCGTCGACACCGGCGGTTGGCCCTCGGCGCTCCGCCCGTCGCGTTCGCCATCGTACTCGCACTTACACTATCGGTTACCCGCGTCAGGGGACCGAACGACTTCCTGATCCCCGCCTTCTTGCTCGTGTATCTCCTCGTCTTCGTCGGAGTGATCGGATTCCCCGCGTTCCTGCTCGGACGGACGATTCCGAAAGGAAACTGAATCTACATTTCTATCGGCGCGCCGCCGAAGACGACGAAGCTGACGACCCAGTAGGCGACGTACAGGCCGAGCAGGACGTACCCCTGCCACGGCCGGAGACGACCGGTGTGGATGAAGTACGCCGCGAGCACGGTCCCGACGATGAACACGGGCAGGTGCCAGACGAGGACGGACGATCCGATGCCGATGCTCCCGGCGAGCGCGATGACCCCGATTTTCCCTGTGACCGAAAAGAGGACGCTCCCGACGACGTTGCCGATGCCGATTTCGGGCGCGCCGCGCCGGACGGGTTCGATGGTCAAAAAGAGGTCCTCGACGGTCAACACGGCCGTCGCGACGGTCGCACCGAACACGGTGTCCTCGATGCCGTAGGTCGTGACGATCCCCTCCGTCCCCATCGACATGGCCGAGGCACCGATGACGAGACCGACGAGCGCCACGACCGAGAGGCCCAACCACGCGATTCCCGGGAGTTCGCGGTCGGGGACGAACGGAATGTCGTCGGCGGCGGGGCGGACGACACCACCGTCCAGCATCTCCCGTACCTCCGTATCCCGGAAGACGGGAGTGTTGCGACTCGATTCCCGGTACACGATGTAGCCGAAGACGAGGACGAACAGGGCGATGAGGACGACGCCATCGGAGGGCGTCACGCTCCCGGACAACACGAACGGCACCATCACGAACGGCGACAGCGCGAACAGGACGAGATAGTCGCGGGGAACGTCCACCTCGAAGGGAGTGAGGATGGCGGCCAGCGCGAGCGTGATTCCGGTCAGCGACAGCGCGGTGCCGAACACGACGCCGAGCGCGACGCCGTCCAAGTTCTCGACGTTGGTCGCTACCCCGAAGACCACGTCGTCGAACTCGATGCCGGTGAAGAGGATCGCGAGGACGAACAGGGAGAGGTCGAGACCGACGGCGGCCTTGGTGAGGAACCCGATGAGTTTCTCGACGCTGTACACCAACAGCGCCGCTCCGGCGATGAAGACGACTCCGGCGGGGAGTCCGGTCACCATCGGCGCGTCGTCGCCCTC
>NZ_JBAWAC010000438.1:0-10876 GCF_049589095.1 Haladaptatus sp.
CCGTCACCGGCGGTCTCCTCCTCGCCAAAATATTCGAGGAGGCCGAACTGCCCGAGGGACTGCTCAACGTCGTCCCCGGCAAGGGTTCGGAAATCGGCGACCGGATGGCGTCCCACCCCGAACTCGACGTGATGGCGTTCACGGGGTCGACGGAAGTCGGCAAACACGTCGCGGGCCTCGCCGCGGAGAACCTCGCGCTCCCCGCGATGGAACTCGGCGGGAACAACCCACACGTCGTCACCGAGGATGCCGACCTCGACGCGGCCATCGATTCGGCCGTGTTCGGATCGTTCCTCCACCAGGGACAGGTGTGCATCTCCATCAACCGCCACCTCGTCCACGAGGACGTGTACGACGAGTACGTCGAGAAGTTGACCGAGCGCGCCGAAGCGCTCCCCATCGGCGACCCGACGGACCGCGACAACATCATCGGCCCCATCATCGACGAGGGGCAGCGCGACCAGATGCTCGACTACATCGACTCGACGGTCGAGGAGGGCGCGACCCTCGAAACCGGCGGCCACCACGACGGCCTGTTCGTCAAGCCGACCGTCCTCTCCGGCGCGACCAACGACATGGCCGCTTCGTGCAACGAGACGTTCGGTCCCATCGCACCGGTCATCCCGTTCTCCTCCGACGAGGAGGCCATCGAACTCGCCAACGACACCGAGTACGGCCTCGCCGCGTCGGTCCACGCGGGCGACCTCGGCCGCGCACAGGACTTCGCCGACGCCATCGACGCCGGGATGGTCCACATCAACGACCAACCCATCAACGAGGAACCCCACGTCCCGTTCGGCGGCGTGAAAGGCTCCGGAATTGGCCGCTACGACGGTGACGCCATCGTCGAGGAACTCACGCAGGAGAAGTGGATTTCGGTGCAGCGCGACCAGCGTCGGTATCCGTTCTAAGCGACCGGTTACGATGGTCGAAAGCCCGCAGTTGCGCCGACGCGGCGCAACAGAGGGCGGTTTCCCCGTGAAAGTGACCAAAAGTATCGTCTGAACTTCGCTCTGATGAGCCTTTGCTCGCGACGGAGTTTCGTGAGCAACCCCACAATTTCATGTCTCGACGCGCAGCGTGAATCCCCACTTCGCGTATCCTTCGTCTTCGACCGAGAGCGTTTCCTCGAACGAATACTCTCCCGGTTCGAGGGGGTTTTCCGACCGGTGGTCACCCCAGATTTCGGCACGACAGGACAGCGTCTCGCCGTTCTCCGTTTCCCTCCGCATGAGGCCCAGCGGGTGGCCGAAATCGTCGTCTGCGAGGAGGTCCGGTATCCAACATTCCGGTTCGTCCATCTTCCGTTCGTACCCGTTGGGGGACGAAAGCAGTACCAGCCCAGTTTCGGGTCGAGAACAACGACAGGGAAGTTCGATTGGAACGGTTTTCCCGAACAGGAGTGCGGCCGCGTCCCCGTTCCACTTCAGCCCGATTTCTATCGTCGCCGTGGCTTCCGCGGTGATTTCCTCGTCAATCGTCCCGACGGATACGCTGGCTCTCGGGTCGTCGGGTTGGTCTACCCGTTCAATTCGGATCGTCTTCGTACTCCCCATGTTCTCCGTTTCGGTGGAACTGAACATCAAAGCGAGGCCGCTACTCCACCGCGAACCCCAATTTCCACCTACTCCTTCGATGCCGACTCGACGACTTCCTTCTCCGACGTCTCGATAACGGTCCGTTTCGGAACGTCGTTTTTCATCTTCGGACGGCGCGAGAGCAACCGCTGGACGAGCGTGAGTTCGTTCGGGGCCTCCTTCTCGATGGTGTGGTACTCGATCACGACGTTTCCCTCCTCCCCGTCGATTTTGAAGTAGGTCAGTCGGTACGAGGGGTAGTACACCGGCGGCAAGATGCCGATCCACGTCGAGGTTCGGTGCAGTCGCTTGAGCCACGTTCCGGTGTTGATGATGACGCGCTCGCCCACGTTCGTGAGCGAGACGCGGTGGGTGTGGCCGTAGATGTACGCCACGACGTCGGGGAACTCCTCGAACACGTCCTCGGCGGCGGCGACGTAGGGCGCGTCGGCCGGTTCCTCCGGTTTCTCCTGTCTGACGAGGCCGAACCGTTCGAGCGTCTTTCGCACATCGCGGGCGAAGAAGTACAGCGGTATCGAGACGAGAAAGAGGAGACCCACGACGACGAGATTGACGTAGATGACGAACTCCACGAGGTCACCGACCAGTCCGAACTGGTGGAGAAAGTCCGCCGTGAGATTCGAGATGAGATGCGTTCCGAGGACCCCGGTCGCTTCTAGCACGAGGACGAGGAGATACAGCAGGCTGATCTGGAAGAGTAACAGGAACGGCAACGCGCCGTAGCGCAGAAACGGGTTCATCTCGCGGTAGAAGTAGTTCGATGCGATCCAGTCCGGAATCTCTTCGAGTGGCGTGAGCGACTGGATGTCCTTGAGCCAGTTGTACTTCCCCCGCCCCGAAAGTTGTCCGGCCTTTCCCGTGATGTGGCGGTTGACGAAGTAGCCGAGCGGGTTCGCACGCGGGTTGCCGAACTCCGGCATGCGGTTGTGTGCATCCTCCTGCATGCCGTGTTCGATCCAGATCTTCTTCCCGGCGACAGACCGAGTCAGCGACAGCGTCGAGTCGAGGTTCACGTTGTACTCGGCCAGTCGCCTCTCGTACTCCGGATACCCGGCGAGTTCGGCGTCGTGGTTGCCGGGAATGAGCGTGATGGTGACGTTCTCGCCCGTCTTTCGAAACTGGTCGAACAGTTTCGGGTGGTGTTCGACCAGCAGGTCGAACTTCTTCATCCCGGCCGATTGGGTGAACTCCCACAGGCCGAAGGCGTCGCCGAGGATTACCAGTTCGGCGTTTTCATCTGTGGTTTCGAGCATCCGCAAGAACTCGACGAACTCGTCCTCGAACTCACACTTCTGTAGCTCCTCGTCGCCGCCGACGTGCAGGTCACTGACGAAGTAATAGGTTTCCGACATTCGTCCCCCCTGCCATCAACGAACGACTGGCCCATGCATAGCGGTTTCGTCCGAAAGCACTTTTCGATGTCCTTTTAGGGTGCGACCGATATTCGTTCCGTATGGCAAACTTTCAGGTCGTCGTTGCTGACCCCGACTCCGGGGCGGCCTATCAGCGCGAAGTAGACGGACAGGACGCAAACCGTTTCCTCGGCAAGTCTATCGGTGAGGACGTCGACGGCAGTGCCGTCGGTCTCGACGGGTATTCCGTCGAAATCACCGGTGGCTCGGACAACGCCGGTCGCCCGATGCGTGGCGACGTCGCAGGCCCGAACCTCAAGGACGTGCTCCTCGAAGGCGGCACGGGTTACAACCCCGAACGAGACGGCGAGCGACGCCGCATCTCGGTCCGCGGCAAGGAAGTCAGCGAGGCAGTCGCGCAACTCAACGTCACGATCTCGGAATACGGCGACGAGTCCGTCGAATCCCTCTACGGCGAGGGCGACGACGAGGAAGACGACGAGTAACGCGGCGGAACACTCAAACATATACACCATCTTTTCACGATTATGACTCAGCGGGTTTCTAGTGATACGACCGAAACCGTCAGGGCGACACTGGCGCAGGCGGGTGCGACGCATCGTGCGAACATCGAGATTTCCGGGGACGACGAGGACGCGTTTCCGGCCGATGAAATCGTCCGTATCGTCATGGACGATACGGAGTATCGCGCTCGAATCGAACGGCCGCTGACCGGCGACGGACGGCTCATTCGCGGGGTGTACGATACGCCGCGACTCGCGCGGAATCCCGGCGAAGGCGAAAACAGACTCGCCGAGTGGTTCGACGAGAGCAACCGCTCGTTTGGCCAGTCGGTGCTGATCGACGTGGTCGAGGAGGGGTTCAAATACGGGATTCGACAGCCGGGTTCGCGGGCGGTGTACGAGGCGACGGAAGCGCCGGACGGTGACCTCGCGGATATCGCACGCCAAGTCGAGGACCAATGAACAAGCGGGACGAGTTTTTGGCCGGTGACCGCCCGGACGACGTCGCGCTCTTTCTCGCCGATTCGTTCGTTTCCGGGGACACGCTGGCGGAGTACGGCGAGTCGGTACCCGGTGGGACACTGCTCATCGTCCCCGGCGAAACCGGTCGAAGCGTGTTCAAGAAGGCGACCGGAATGGACGCGATGAACTTCGCGAAACAGGCGATGGGAACCGAAGGGACCGTCGCACCGACGCTCGACGGCGGCGACTGTCCGGAGGGAGACCACGACGTGAAGTTCGTGTTCGCGTTCGCCGAGGAGCAGAACGAGGATGTCGGTGGCCTATACGCGGAGGGGGACGTGATTCACGCCTACGCCTACTGTGACTGTGGCACTGCGTTCTCACAGAAGTGGGTCGCCGGCGAACGCGAAGACGCACGAGCGGAGTGAGAATTCGATCCGAGTTCGTTATTCGATCCGAGTTCGTTACCATCCGTAATGAGTTAGATATATGTCTTTTGGCCGTGTTGGTGTAGAGAGCTAGATGGCGAATGTAGACCCGGTTTCGATCGGTCACGATTTCCCCGCCGAAATCCGTGTGCTCCACGTCGACAACGATGAGAAATTTCTCCAGTTGTCCAGAACGACCTTGGAAGTGGAGGATGGCATCGAAGAGGTCGTCAGCGTCACGAACAACGCGGAAGCGACGGAGTACCTCTTCGACCGTGACATCGATATCGACTGCGTCGTCAGTGATTACGAACTCGAAGATGGATCCGGATTGAAGTTGCTCGAACAGGTCCGTGATCGCTGTCCGTACATCCCGTTTCTCATGTTTACAGGGACTGGAAGCGAGGACGTTGCAAGCGGTGCTATTTCGGCCGGTGCGACGAACTACCTCCAGAAGGGGACGTCCGGTGTCCGGTTCGTCACGCTGGCGTCCCAAATCCGGCAAGCGGTGTCACACCGCTACGTGGAAAAACAAGTCCACCGAGGGTTTCGAGCCATCGACACGACCAGCGAAGGTATCGCGTTGCTCACGAACGATTTCCGTTTCAATTACGTCAACGAAGCGTACGCCGACCTGTTCGGCTACGACTCGTCCACCCTCATCGGAGGGGAGTGGAAGGAGACGCTCACGGACGAGGCAGACGACCGCATTCAGTCCGAGATAATCCCCGAAGTCGATTCTGCCGGGGAGTGGAACGGCGACATCACGGGAAAACGTCACGATGGCAGTACCCTCACGCTGACGCTCACCGTCTCAGTCGTCGCGGAAGACGAGTACGTCTGTGCCGTCCGAGACGTCACCGAGCGCAAGGAGCGTGAACGCGCGCTCGTCCGGGAGAACAAGTGACTCGACGAATTCGCGAGCCAGGTCTCTCACGACCTCCGTGGGCCGTTGAGCATCATCTACGGCTATCTCAACTTGGCCCGTAAAACGGGGGAAGAGGAACATTTCGACGAGGTAGAGACGGCGGCGGATCGCATCGAGGCCATCATCTCCGACCTCCTCGAAATCGCACGAGAAGGGCAAAAGACGCTGAAACTGGAGGAGGTCGAACTCGTCGAGTTCGCCATCGACGTGTGGAACGGCGTCGAAAGCGAGTCGGCGACCCTCGACGTCGAGTCGACGAACGGCCGAATTCTCGCCGACCGCGACCGTTTGACCGAGTTGTTTGCGAACCTGTTTCGAAACGCGATCGAACACGGTGGCGACGACGTGACCGTTTCCCTCGGCAAGACGCCGGGAGGATTTTACGTCGCTGACGACGGCCCCGGGATTCCGGAGGAACAACGCGAACGGGTGTTGGAATCGGGGTACTCGACGGAACAGTCCGGAACTGGACTCGGCTTGAGTATCGTCCAGCAGATCGCCGACTCCCACGGCTGGACGATTGCGATCGGTGACAGCACCGGCGGCGGTGCTCGGTTCGCGTTCTCCGACGTCGAATATCCGGGCACGCAGTGACACCTGTCCCTCGGATTTCCCCCGATTTTCCCGATTTCCTCGATTTCCCCGACATCGATTTCCCCGATTTCCTCGATTTCCCCGACATCGATTTCCCCGACATCGATTTCCCCTTCCCTGCCGACGGTTACCTATGGTAGAGCGGGTCCCCATCGACAACTGGGGCGCAATCGAAACCAACCTCCGGCAGTTCGCTCCGGACGTTGACGAACACGGGTCGAAACTCGTCGCACGGATGGGTGTCGCCCGGTTTACCGTCACGCGTGACGGACACGTTACGGCCGGAATGCCGTTTCACGAGTTCGACGGACGCGCGGATTGGGTCGTCTTCGACCACGACGCGGGCGTGATTCGGATCGAGCGGGCAGGGGTAACCTACGTGTTTCGCAAACCGTAGCGCAAGCGACTTCCCGCCGCGACGTGACCGTGCCGACGATGACATTCGACGCGGTGACGGTCGGGAGCGCGCTCGTTGACCACGTCTACTCGCTTTCGAACCTGCCGGAGCCGGACGGCGGCGCGTTCGTCCGCGACGAATCCCGTGCCGCCGGTGGCGTCGCGGCGAACGTCGCAACCGCGCTCTCACGACTCGGCCGCGACACTGGCGTCGTGGCACGCGTCGGCGACGACGAGGAGGGCGAATTCGTGAAAAGCGACCTCGAAGCCCGCGGCATCGACACGACCCGCGTTCGTCGCCGTGACGAGGACTCCTCGTACTGTCTCATCCTCCGCGACCCCGACGGCGAGCGCATGATCATCGCGGGCGGGGACGCCGTGCCCGCACTCCGACTCGACGACGCCGACCTCGACTACCTCCGTCGCGCCCACGTCGTGTTCACCAGCGCGTACGCCCCCAACGAAGTCGTCTCGCGCCTCGTTTCCGCCCGGAGAGCGGGCGACTTGCCACCGCTCGTCTTCGACCTCTCCGGCCCGCTCTCGGAACTCGACGGCCGGGGCGTCACCCGTGATACGTTGGACGACGCGCTCCCCGTCTTCGACCTGCTGATCACGAGCGAGGTACCCGTCCGATCGTATCTTGGCGTTGGTCCACACGAAGCCGTCGAGGTGTTCCGCGACAAGGGTGTGAAACGCGGCGCGGTGACGCGCGGCGGGGACGGTGCGCTGCTGTTCGACGCGTCGGAGACGGTCGAGATACCCGCCTTCGACGTCCCCGTGGCCGACACGACCGGTGCAGGGGACGGTCACACTGCTGGCCTGATCCACGAGTGGATTTTGGGAGCGGGAAATATGGCGAAAGCAGGGGAGTTTGCGGCCGCCGTGGCCGCACTGAACTGCGGCGCGGAGGGCGCGAGGGGTGGCTTACCGACGGAAAACGAGGTCGAGGAGTTTCTCTAACGTTGTGAAACCAATTCCCGAACCCGCTCTTCGTCCACTCGGTTCGTCGTCTCGTCTCCCTCTTTCAACGCCGTGCCGACGATCGCGCCGTCCGCGATATCCAGCAGGTCACGAACGTTTTCGGCCGTCGTTCCGCTCCCGAGAAGCACCGGCGCATCCGATCCGACCCCGTCCCGGCACGCGACGACGGCTTCCAACATCTCGGTATCCACTTCGTGACCGGTTCCGACGCCGCTCACGACGATACCGTCCGCCCGTCCGCGGCCGAGGGTCTCGTCCACCAGTTCGGTGACGGGCCGTTCCGCGAGTGCGGCGGAGTGTTTCACGTCCACGTCGGCGAGGACCTTCACGTCGGAATCGAGTTCGTCCCGCAGGCGGATCGTCTCGTGTGCGCTCCCCTCGATGATGCCTTGGTCGGTCAGGCGCGCGCCGGTGTGGACGTTCACGCGGATGAACTGGGCGTCGGCCGCGGTCGCTATCGAGAGGGCCGCTTCGGCGTCGTTGCGGAGGACGTTCACGCCGAGCGGGCACTCTGTAGCCTGTCGGAGTTCGGTGACGACGCGGGTCATGGAGGCGACGACGTGTTTCGGCACGTCGTTCGGGTGGAACGGCGAGTCGCCGAAGTTCTCCACCATGATCGCGTCCACGCCGCCCGATTCGAGCGCGTGGGCGTCGGTGAGCGCGCGGGTACGGAGTGCGTCGAAGTTGCCGTCGAAACCGGGAGCACCCGGCAGGGCGGGCAGGTGTACCATGCCGACGATGGCGTCAGTGTCGAAAATGACCATACGCGGGCCTCGTTGCGACCCGGATTAAAGGGTCCGAGTCGTTCGTTCGGAGTCGCTCCGGTTCGTTCCGGCCCGGAGAGTTCCGTTGCTGTTGGCAGTTCGACACCACAAGGCTTCTACGAGCGGGGCGGCGAAACCCACCCATAACTCGATGACGGACACAAGCTTGGAGACCGAGCGCGTTCCGCGACTGATCCAGGAAATACTCGGCGACCGCACGGTGACGAACGTGGTTCCGGCGGACGAGGGTACTGACGACGTCTTTTTCGTCACCGTCGAGATGCCGAACGGGGACCGACACTGCGTGCTGAAATCCCGTTCGTTCGTGGACCCGCCTTCGTTTCGAGTGGAACCGCGTATTCTCGACTTCGTGAACCGGCGAACCGAGATTCCGGTTCCAGCCGTTCTCGGATACGTGGACGAGCACGATAGCCTGCCCGCGCCGTTCTTCCTGATGGAGCGTGCGCCCGGCGAGCAGGTTTCCGCCCCGGAGTCGCTGACCGACCGCGCCCTCGAACGCACCGCACACGACGCCGGACGACACCTCGGCGAACTTCACTCCGCGGCCACGTTCGACGGATACGGCTGGCTTCGTGCGGGCATGGACGCCGAGAGCGAACCGACCGTCGGTGGCCTCTCGATCACCGATCTCGAACCCGATTGGCCCTCACGGCTCCGGTCCTACGCAGAAGGAAACCTCGCCCGCATCGAGGAATCCGGGCGATTTTCGGATCTGATCGACGAACTCCGTGCCGGACTCGACCACTACCTCGAAGTCGTTCCGACCGACCCCGCTCCGGTGCTCCTCCACGACGACTATCGGTTCGGCAACCTCCTCGTCAACCCGGACACGGGTACCGTGCGGACGGTGCTCGACTGGGGCAACCAGTTCACCGGCCACCGCGAGTTCGACCTCGCGACCACCGAACACTACCTCTGCGGTCGTCGCCCGCTGGACGACGACCGGCGAGACATCGTCCACGAGGCGTTGCTTTCGGGGTATGCGCAAACGGACGAACTGACGCGCGACGACGGGTTTCGGCGCCGACAACGGGCCTACCACTTCATCGGACAACTCTCCCCGCTCGCGTGGTTCGACCTCTGGTACGGTGGGGGCGACGGCTCGGATGAGATCGCGACCCGGCAGAAGGAACTCGCGCTATCGTTGCTTCCGTAGCCCCGAATCAGTTCCTCGTGTTCTCCGGTCACTGAACCGTCGATTGCTTATAAACGAGACGTAGTGTACGCTGTGATCGTCCGAGCAGAAGGAGTGATCATAATTATAAGCGCTCTCCGAACGGCTCCGACGTGCCCACGGGAATCTGGTCCAGCATGTACTTGCCGGGCGAAAAGGGATGTCCGACTCGGTGGACTCACCACCAGAATCCAAACCGGATACGAGCGGGGACTAACGATAATCTATCGTTACTGATCAGTTACTATGCTGTCGCAGGCGATGTGCGAGTTGACCGATATTGGTCCATCCGCGCAGTTTTCCGCTCTCTCGATCGTACTTGATGGCATCGTGCTCGGCGAGTAGTGGTAGATGATCGTTCCAGACGGCCTCAGAGATCTCTTCGAAGAGCTGGGTCGGTGTATCACCGGAACACTCATCCAACTCTTGGTACGTGAGGTGCTCGATTAGCGATTCGATTTCGACCGGGCCGTCGCATACTTGTAAGTAAGAGAGGATCACTCGTCGCCGTTGGCTCGTCAGCAATTCGCTGACTTCCGTCTCCGAAAGTCTCCCGTCAGTTGCATCGTTGGTAATACTTTCGAGGTCTTCGGTCGCGTTTTGGAGTTGCATATGTTTGCTCATTGCTCCCGACGTCCTTTCATCCATTTTGTAGTAACTCGCGTGGCGATGAATAGCTCGCTGTTGCGTATGTCACCGTATAAAATGGGGTCCAGTAGGCGGATGTATTCGTAAAACCGAATCAGGTTCGTGAACGCAAATCCCATACTGCTTCGAGGAAGGAGTGATCGGTACCCAGGGGGAGACCACTCCCTACGCTGTCCCAATCTTCCTATTTTCGTTACTAATCCGCCATCAATCGACTGCTTGGCCGTTCTTAACGGCAGTGCCATCCATGCAGTTTAAACAGCCATGGACGCTATTTTGATTATCACCAAAAACATGTGCAAAATCAGGCGTAACGAAGTTACCGCAGCTTTGACACCGGGTGTCAGCGATTCGTGACCCCGTTTGGGTCGGGGCTGTAGTTTGTGGCATGGTTCACTTCCTCATTACATGTTGTTTGCACGCTGTTTAGTGGCCGATCCACACTGCTGACACTTCGTGACACGGTACGGTTCGCGGGAGAACGATGCGTTCGAATTCTCTTTGCTCTCGGTGACAATCTCGATCGCCACTTGATGCGACGTCATTGCATCGCACTTCTCACACCATTCTGTAGGCTGATTGTCGGCAGTTGATGTGCTGACCATGGATTCGTGAATTTAGCGAACCGCCCTACAATGCGGTCAGTTGCGGCCCAATGCAGAAATGAAAACAGCGTAGGAGTGGGTTTAAACTCTGGTTATGAATGCAAGTCCTACTAAACCCGGCAGATGTTTCCATGAAGATGAATATCGTTTGTCACTTGTAAACGACCGTGTGAATCCACTCGTCGTCCTTGTGTCGTTAATTGATAGCTTCAAGAAGTGCTACCGGAGTACAGCGTTGAAAACATAGAGATGAGGTATCCGGGTACTGTCTAGATACTTGACTTCGCACGTTAGACGAACATTCCTTCGATCTGGTGCATTAGTTCGTCGGTGTTTTGATTCGGACTGGTGAGTGCCCAGGACAGAAGGTTCTGAACGCTCTCGCGGAACGAACGTTTGAT
>NZ_JBAWAC010000439.1:0-4617 GCF_049589095.1 Haladaptatus sp.
CCGTTGCGGACGGCGGCACGATCAAAACGCATACCCCACCGGCTTGCTGGGGGCCGATGATCACGCCGGAATTCAGGGGCGGACACGAAGTGACACGGCCGATTCGCGTCGAGAACGCGGAGGTCGGCGACGCGATTGCCCTCTCGATCGAGCGCATCGAAGTGACGAGCATCGCGACGAGTACCGGCAGCATGCGAGAGCGGGAGGGGGCGTTCGGTGACGACCCGTTCGTCGATCACAAATGTCCGGAGTGTGGAACCAAGTGGCCGGAGAGCATCGTCGAAGGGACGGGTGAGGGGGCAATCAAGTGTGCCGAATGTGGAGCAAACGCCTCCTCGTTCGGTTTCGAGTACGGCTATACGGTGGTTTTCGATGACGACCGGACGGTGGGATTGACCGTCGGGGAGAGCGGCGCTGATGACCTGGCGAATCGGGCGGACGAAGCGATGGCGCTGCCCGAGAACTCCCGGCAACACCCCATCCTGCTGTACGAGCCATCGGAGATGGCGGGAACGCTCGGCCATCTCCGCCCCTTCATCGGCAATATCGGAACGACACCACCGATCGAGATGCCGGATTCACACAACGCAGGTGACTTCGGCCAATTCCTCATCGGTGCGGAGCACGACTGGGGGCTCGCCGGCGAGGACGAACTCGCCGACCGAACCGACGGCCACATGGATATCAACGCGGTCCGCGAAGGGGCCGTCCTCATCTGTCCCGTCAAAGTGGACGGGGGTGGCATCTACGTCGGCGATATGCACGCCAACCAGGGTGATGGTGAACTGTCGCTCCACACCACCGACGTGAGCGGTCGCGCCGAAATCGGGGTCGAAGTCATCAAAGGCCTTGATATCGACGGCCCGCTCCTACTCCCGAACGAGGCCGACCTTCCGTACGTCAGCAAGCCGTACTCCGAAACGGAATTCGAACGCGGCGAACGGCTCGCCGCCGACTACGACGTCGAAACGATCCACGAGATGGGTCCACTGCAGGTGATCGGCAGCGGGGCGACGATCAACGACGCGACGGACAACGCCTTCGAACGTGCCGGAGCGCTTCTCGATATGACCGAAGGGGAAGTGCGAGCGCGCTGTACGTTCACCGGCGGTGTCGAAATCGGACGCCTGCCCGGTGTCGTCCAACTGACGATGCTCGCACCGATGGACCGCCTCGAAGACCGAGGTCTCGCCGATTTGGTTCGGGCACAGTACGACAGCTGAGCTCGGTGTTTTTCTCGACGGCGTCTCGTGTTCAGCACGGAAAACGTCACCTGCTGTCGGTCCCTCCCTGCACGGCGGGGAATACCGTTAGCTCCGCGTCGGCTGGACAATGCTCGCCCAAATTGACGCGCTCCCCGTTCACCGAGAAGCGGGCACTGACCCGGATTTGTCCGTCGGGCGTGTAAAGGTACGTCTCGGCTCGGGGGTAGTCATCGACGAATGCTGTGATTGCCTCTTCGACGGTTCCGCCGTCGAACGTGAGGGTGACGGTTTTTTCACCGGTCGCACTTCGGAGCGGGCCGTACACGGTGACGCGCATGTAACACGCTACGATGGTGTACTCGAAAAGTGATGGGTGCCCGCACGGGCCAGCAGTCACTGGGAAGGATTTAACTAACAGCCAGCCAATCGTTCGACGGATGTCCACCGCTTTCGGCGATGCCCTCCGTGAACGTCTCACGCTGCGAGCCGTTTTCTCCTAGCTTGCCGTGCTCGCCATCTTTTACTTCTTCCTCGAATCGACCGCTCCCCAATTGGCAACCACGGCTCTCGCAACGGCCAGCGCCGGTCTCACCGAATTCCTTTCGGACGCCTACGACCTCCGAAAACCCGTGACGCACGCTGGTTTCGGAGTGCAGTTGCTCCTCGGTGGTGTCGCGTTGTCCGTGTTCGACGACGGGTCCGTACTGTTCCCGGCCGCATTTCTCGCCGTCGGCGGGTGGTTCGCCCTCAACGCCGTACAGACGGTTCGTCACGAAGGGGGGACAGTCCCCGAGACGACCCGAGATGGCCACGACGTGTACCGCGAATACGTGGCCAAACGCATCTACGTTATTCTCGACGATCGGCCGCCAACGCGCTGCGAACTCGGCGACTCGCTCGACGCCGACGATGAGGTCGTCGATGCGGCAATCGATCGACTGTTGGATCGAGATGCCATTACGTAAGTCGGGAGCGAGTTCCGAAAATCGTCAGCCACTGATTCGGATGGGATGACTCGCGTACAGCTCCGAATTTCCGGTACGCTCCAGCGGATTGCCCGTCCGTTCACGCTCAAATTCGAGGGATCGGATGGTATCCACGTTGACCGCTCGTTCCCGGGAAACCCCTATCGAAAGACCGACCGCTCGTTCCCGGGAAACCGATTCCCGAACGAAGCACGACGACTCCGATTCACACGAAGTGAGTACGGGTTCGAATTTCCAACGGGAGTCGGAATCTTCGAGGTAGATACTCGTCCCTTTCCGTCCGTATCGGTGATTCCCCGTTCCGGATGCAGACTCGTTTGTCAAGAAACATCAGAAACCGTTATTGTTACTCAGTATTAATAATACGGCTGGTCGGGGTGAACGTCATGTTTGCCTGGAGGGCTCTGGAAGGCCCCCGACCTGTCATGCTCCGTGTCTTCTGAATCGGTGAGCGTGCAAAGCCGGATGATACACCCGTTAAGACGAATCTCGTACTGCTTCTACCGTCATTTGACAAATCGAAATAGCCTATTTTCAATTAGGCTATTTGAGTTTTGGATATTCGGAAGTATTATTCTGCTACCGCTCGACTACAGCGCGCTCGCATCACTCGAAACCCACGCGGAAGAAATTCGCTGGTCACCGGACTCGGGCGAGACTCCCACTAGAAAATACGCCCTCTTTACGCGAAATGGCGCGACACGATCGGTTCGTGAGGCGGTGTCCGAGCGAGACGACGTACGGTTGTTCAGCCTGGACGACGTGACTCACCACGACGTGCAGAACGAGTGAACGGAGACCTTTCGGCTTCCGTCCCTGGTATTCGAGGTTCCCTCGGTCGTTCCTGTCCGCCGTCTCGAATCTCCTTCGCCGTCGGTCGAATCGAGGCGTACCACGGGTGCCGCTCAATCGGTATCGATCGACGGCGTCACCCGGTCGTGAATCGTTCCCTCGCGTTCCCTGAGGTGCTTTGGGTCTCGGTCGTTACGCACGGCGACGATTTCCGAGACGATGCTGAGCGCGATTTGATACGGCGATCCGCCACCGAGGTCGAGCCCCACTGGAGTGAACAGCCGTGCGAGCTCGTCGCTGCTGAACGTTTTCCCTTCCGTTTTGAAGTCCTCGAGCATCTCTTCGAATCGCTCGTGGGGACCCATGAGGCCGATATACGGCACTTGGGTCTGAAGGAGTTCGTCGACGGCGATTCGGTCGTCGACGAAGTTGTGGGTGGCGACGACGACGTACGTGTCCGCGTCGAAGTCGAGCGTGTCACGGATCCGTGCGGGGGACGTGGAAAGCACGTCGTCGGCGTTCGGGAAGCGGTCGGGCGTGGCCGTCGCTCCCCTGAAGCCGACGACCGTCACCCGGAAGTCCGCCATCATGCCGAGTTCGATGATCGGTCGAACGTCGTTGCCGGTGCCGATGACCACCAAGTCGTCGGGCGAGCGGTGGCTGTCGACGAAAATCGAAACGCCATCGACGTCGACGGTTTCCGAGCTACCATCGGCGAGGAGGGCAGCGACGACCTCCCGAAGGGGATCGAAGCTGAAGTCCGTGTCATCGACCACTTCGAAACCGTCCGCTTCGGGGTCGTAGTACGCTCGCGTTCCGACCAGGTCGTCCGGACCATCGGTGATGGTGACGACGCCGACATCGCGGCCGTCAGCGACGGCGTCGAGGACGGGTCGATAGCCATCGTCGAGCGGTTCGAGTAGGATGTCGATGACTCCGTTACACCCGACGCCAAGTCCCCAGACGTCGTCGTCCGCTTCGGGCATCAGGTCGTACGTCTCCAGACGCGGTTCCCCGGACGCGAGCACGTCCGCGGCGAGACGCTGAACTTCGTCTTCCAGACAGCCAGCAGTGATGTGGCCGACTTCCGTCCCGTCCGCGGAGACGAGCATCTTCGCTCCCGGGCGACGATACGCGCTCCCTTCGACGTCGACGACGGTGGCAAGGACGCCTCGGTTGCCACGCTCCACGAGTTCACGGGCTCGTTGTAACACTTCGTTCTCCGGTGTACTCCAATCGTTGTCGGTACTGCTCATGGTTCTGTTTGTCCTGTTTCGGATGGTCGGTCGCTCGTTTCGTCCAATTCCCCCGCGTCCAGCGAGAGTCCCGGAAGCTCGGAGCTTCGGGCAACGTACACCTTCTCCAGTCCGCTGTCGTGCAGGTCGGTCCCGCAGTCTCCCGCTCGCACACTCGCTCGAACGCTCGTCGGATTCCTCACTCGCGCCCCTGCCACGAGGTCGATACCGGCATCGAAGGCCGGACCGGGGACGAACGATGCCGTCGCGCCCACGAGGACGACGAGCGGCACGTCGGCGGATTTCAGTGCCGAGAGATAGCGATCCAATCCCCCGTACACCAGCGTCGATCCGGTGATAAAGCAGACGTCCGCGCCCGAAAACGCCGTCTCGCACTCG
>NZ_JBAWAC010000440.1:0-3984 GCF_049589095.1 Haladaptatus sp.
GGTGATCTGCTGGACATACTATTCCCCACGATGAGCGGGAGGAAAAACCCTCCGGCGAACGCCACCCGTTTCTCACACACTTATCATCCGCTTCCGCCAAGATGGTACCAATTCACATGCACTCCGATACGTATCCGAGCGTCTCGTTGCACAACGTCGCCGAAACGGTCCCCGCCGACTGGGTGGACGGGGGAGCGGGAACCGACGGGATTGCCGGAATCGCCGGAACCGATGGAACCACCGAGACGGACGGAACCACCGAAACCACCGAAACCGGTGACCGACTTTGCCGCGTTCCGGCGTCCGTCGGAGCGAACCTGAACGTCGATGCCCGCGAGCGGCTCCGCCACCCGACCGGCTGTGAGGTTCGGTTCGTGCCCGAGTGCGACGACGCCGTCGTCTCCGTGACGCTCTCGGCGGCCGAAACGACCGTCTTCCGGCCGTTCTGGGGCGAGTTTCAGCCGTCCGAACCGCTCGAACTCGGCCCGACGCCGACGACGTTCGAGTTCGTCATCCCGGAGCGGATTCCCCTTCTCGACGACGCGACCACCCGGGCCGGAGCGTTCTCCCCCCGCGTCTGTCGGCTTCGATTCGAGGCCTGGGCTCCGGTCGCCATCCACGACGTTTCTGGTGACTGCCGACCGCCGACCGCCGACGAACTCCCCGACCGCTGCTATCTCGCCTACGGAACCTCCATCACGGAGGGTGCGGCGGCTTCGGCGACGCATTTGACCTACGTCGCTCGCGTCGCCCGAGGACTCGGACTCGACGCGCTGAACTTGGGCTGTTCGGGGTCGGCGTTCTGCGAACCCGCGATGGCCGAGCACCTCGCCGGACGCGACGACTGGGACATAGCGACCCTCGCCCTCTCGGTGAACATGGCGAACCGAGGGTTCACGCTCGCACAGTTCCGCGAACGCGCGGGCACGCTCGTGAATGCGGTCGCCGACGCACATCCGAACCGCCCGGTCGCCTGCGTGACGCTGTTTCCGTACCACGCGGACGTGATTCGCGGCGACGACGCGGAGCGCGCGGCGGCGTTCCGCTCGGCACTACGAACCATCGTCGCCGACTCGCCGCACGACGATTTGCACGTCATCGCGGGCGAGGACCTGATGGAACCGACGGCGTTGACGGCCGACATCCTCCACCCCGGCGACGCCGGGATGGAAGCCATCGGACGCGGAATCGCGCGCCGTCTGGACGAACTGCTCGACTGAGCGGAGTCGAGCGACCGTCACGTATTTCACCTGAGGTTCGTTGTATTCGGTCGAATGACGGGCGATCACGACCAACTGATGGAACTCGACCCGGAAACGGTCTCGGCCGACGACGTGGAAATCGACACCCTTCGGGAGGGACTCCGAAGCGAGGAGAACCTCGTGCGGACCCACACGGCGCAAATCGTCTCGGCGCTCGCCGCGGACGATCTCGAAACCGTCGAACCGTTGATTCCGACGCTCGTGGCGGTTCTCGACGACGATCGAATCGTCGTGCTCAGGGAATCGTTGTTGATCCTCGCCGCCGTCGCGGACGACACTCCCTCGGCTGTTCGGGACGCGATTCCCGACCTCCTCTCCCTGCTGACCCACGAAACGCCGCTGATCCCGGCGCTGGCGGCGGACGTCATTCGCGTGTTGGCGATCGACCACCCCGAATGGTTCGTCCCGTACGCCGACGAACTCGTGGCGGTGATGGAAACAGAGCCGACGGACCCGGTCGAGGATGCCACCGCCGCCCCTAACACGCAGGCACGGGAACACCTCGCCAGCGTTTCGAGGGAGGAGATGGAACGACAGACCACCGCGCGAACCGTCGTGGCGAACGTCGTCTACGAGGTGGCGAGCATCGACGCCGAAGCCGTCCGTCCGCACGCATCGCGGTTGTGTTCGCTTGTCTGCGACGGTTCCGGGGCGGTGCTGTCGGCGAGCGTCGGCGCGATCAGCTTCATCAGCGAGGAGTACCCGGACGCCGTGGCCGACGCGGTCGCGCCGCTATGTGATCGACTGACGACGCCGGATAGAACCGTGCAAGTTCACGCTGTCTCCGCACTCGGTCACATCGGCGATCCGTCGGCCGCCGATCCGCTTCGGGAGTTCGCCGACGGCGACGCGCCGCTCGACGAGGAGATTCGGTCCATCGCTCACGCGACGGAAGACTGGTTGATCGACGAGTCATCGGCGGAATGAATCTCCGATAGGGGTTCCGGCCAGTGCCGTGCGAATATTTATCTACTTTCCCTATTTTGAAGCGAATGCGCTATGAGAGACGAATCAACGAGGTACGGTAACGTAGTTAGCCGTCGGCGCGTTCTCACGATGGCGGGAACCGTCGGCGTCGCTTCCCTCGCCGGGTGTAACGGCAACTCGGACGGCGACGGAAACGGGTCTGGCGATGGAAACGGCGGCGGAAACGACGACGGGATTTACGACGTCCAACTCGTCAGTCGCATCAATCAGGTTCCGACGAACGTCCAATGGAACCCGTCCAATCCATCGAGCGTCGCACAGTGGTCCCAATACCTCCTGTTCGACCGCTTCGCACAGTACAACCACGGGGAAGGGAAGTTCATCCCGTACGCGATCACGGACTGGTCGTTCGACGACAAATCGTTCACGATGAAACTCCGGGACGGCTTGACGTGGGCGGACGGTGACGACGTGACCACCGACGACATCGCCACCCAATTGAAACTCGGAATGCACACTGGAACCGGCTACAGCGATTACACGAAGTCCATCGAGGCGAAGGACGACTCGACCGTCGTCATGCACTTTTCGCAACCGGTCAATCGGACGATCGTCAAGATTCACGTCCTCGCGAACAACCTCGTCCAGCAGAAAAAGAGCGTCTTCGGGAAGTATCTGGACGAAATCGAGAAGGACGAGAAGAACGGTCTGCGGAAACTCCAGAACTTCGCGTGGAAAGAGCCGATCGCGAGCGGACCGTTCGCGTTCAAGAGCACCAGTCCACAACAGTTGGTCACGGAACGCCGTGACGGCCACCCCGATTCCGACGAGATCAACTTCGAAAAGTACGTCTTCCGGTACATCGGCGGCGGCAACGAGGCCGTCCACCAGCAGATGACGTCGAACCAGATAGACGCGTGTGCCGTATTCGCGCCCAAACGCATCGTCGAACAGTTGCCGGATACCTGGCAACAGGTGGAGTTCTCGTCCGGCGTCGGTTACGGACTCGTGCCGCAGTTCGATCACAAACACGCGGGCGACCGGGCGGTCCGACAGGCCATCGCGTACGTCCTCGACCGCAACGCTATCGTCAAGAACGCCGGACCCGCCTCGAAAAAGCCCGCGGAACTCTCCGCCGGACTCGCGTCCGATACGCTGGACAAGTGGTTGGGTGACGCGCGGAGCGACTTCACGGATTATGGGAAATCCGAATCGAATACGGGGAAAGCAACGAAGGTTCTGAAGGACACGGGCTACGAGAAACAGGGCGGCACGTGGCACGACAGTGACGGTGACGTCGTCAACCTCCCCGTACAAGTCCCGTCGGAGTGGTCGGACTGGGTGACGGCGACCCAGACCGTCGTGGATCAACTCAAGAGCTTCGGGTTCAAATCGAACGTTGACGGCCGGAGCTTCGGCAATCTCCAGGGCCAGGTGTGGCCGAACGGCAACTTCGTCCTCGCCTCCGGCGGTTGGCTTCCGGGCGGCGTACAGGCGACGTTCCCGTACTTCTCGCTGCGCCAGATGTTGTTGGAGAACTACCGCGGGTTCACGTACAACTACCCGCCAGCGAACCCCGACCGTGGCGGGAAGCGTGGGACGGTGACGGTGCCGAAGCGGAGCGGGTCGGGCGAGTTGACGGTCAATCCGTCGGTACGCCTGAAGGCGATGTCACACGCGACGTCCGACTCGAAGGTTAAAACGATCGCCGTCGAACAGGCGTGGGTGACGAACCAGGACCTCCCGATGCTCCCCATCGCGGAGAAACAGACCCAGTCGTTCCTCACCGGGGACG
>NZ_JBAWAC010000441.1:0-2305 GCF_049589095.1 Haladaptatus sp.
GGTTCGATCGGTCGCGGACGAGGTGGATGCGACGCCCGCGCAGGTGTCGCTTCGCTGGTTGATGGACCACGACGACTTCACCTGCGTCCCGATCATCGGCGCACGCACGCCCGAGCAGTTGGACGAGAACGTCGCGGCATGTGACATCGACCTCTCCGGGGAACAGTGGGACCGTATCATGGACGCCCGATACAAGGACGACGACACGCTCTGGGGGCACTGACCGTACTTACGGTGACTGCCCACCGTGACCGCTCACGGGGAGACGTCCGAGCGGAACTCCGGACGACCGGCGACGTCCGGCGAGAACCGAAACAGGGCACCCGCACCGTCGCCTTCTTCCTCCCGCGATCTCGGTTCGCCCTCACCCGGACCGAGAGCGGTCGTGACGTACGCGTCCTCGTATCCCTCGCCGCCGAACGTCACGCAGGAGACCTTCCGCGCGGGAAAGTCGATACGTCGATCCTCTTCGCCGTCCGGCGTGTAGCGGACGAGACATCCCCCGTTCCAGTAGGCGGTCCAAACGTACCCGTCCGCATCGACGGTCATCCCGTCGGGACTTCCCTCCTCGTCCGTCGTATCGACGAACACGTCCCGGTTCGAAATCTCCCCCGTCTCCGCGTCGTACTCGAATCGATACACCGACTCCGCCTCGGTCTCGTTGAAGTAGAATCCGGAGCGGTTCGGGGTGAACCCCATTCCGTTCGGAATCTGCAACCCGTCGAGCACCTTCGTGATCGTCCCGTCGGGGTCGAGCCGATACAGGCCGCCGAGGTGGTCGTCGCTCGGCATCGTGCCGCAAAAGACCCGCCCTTCCGGGTCGGCGATCACGTCATTGAAGCGCGTGTCGCGTTCTTCCGGAATCTCTTCGATGACGGTCTCCGTCGTTCCGTCGCGCCAGATTTCGACCTTCCCGGCGTCCTCGAACAGCAGCAGCGATCCGTCCTTCTGGATGGTGAACCCGCCGATGGCGTCCGCCTCGTAGCACTGTTCGTGCTCGTCCGTCGCCGGGTCGTATCGAAGCAGCTTGCCGTTCGGAATGTCGAGCCAGTAGAGGCGCTTTTCGTCCGGGTGCCAGAGCGGTCCTTCGCCGGTGTGATTGTGGGTATCCGCGACGCGTGTCGGTTCGGGCATACGTTCCGTTTCGTCGGTGTGCCAGATAAAATTTGATGCGAGCGCTCCCGTCGGTTAGCGGTCCGTCTCGTGCGGGTCGCATTCGGTGACGTACCGTTCGGCACGTTCGGCCCTCAGGTATCCAATCCTTCGACGATTCGGTCCGGGTCGATGTCGCGAGCGCGCAGGCGTTCCTCGATGGCACAAAGGGCCTGTATAGTCCGGTCGTCGATACCGTACTCCCGGAGGAGGAGGCTATTGCGTCGGTACCCATCGACCAATCGTTCGTCGGACCACTCGTCGTACGGTGACGCCGGGGACGTCCCGACGTCACTCCGACGAAGGTTTCGATTCATCTTTTCGGCGATCCGGACGGTTTCGTCGACCATCGTTAGAAGTCCCCCTTGATGATATCCGCGACTTCTTGACGGTCGAACAGTTGTTCGTCCGCCGGGAACTCGGGGTACGGTCCGCCGTCGGAGGTGGACCACTCGCCGAACTGCTCGGGGTAGAACTGCTTGGCGCTCATCTCCAACTGGAAGAGGTTCAGGATCGGCCCCTGATAACGCGCCCCTTGCGGGTAGACGTGGCCGTTCTCGACCGCGGAAATCTTCGCGGCGACGGGGTCGGATTCGAGCGTCGAGCGGAGGTCGTTCATGCTCACGTCCGGTTGCATCCCGCCGAGGAACAGTATCACGTCCGGATTCGCCTGCAACATCGCCTCCAAGTCGACCGTCGCCCCGGAATCGACTGATCCACCGAACGCGTCGTTGGGCCGTAGCGGTCGCGTGTGTGCCGTCAGGAATCCCGGACTGACGACCGGATACGCCCAGATCTGCTTCGTCACGTCACCGGCGGTGATCATCGCCACGCTCGGACGCTCGTCCTTCGGCGGGAGACCGTCTCGTATCGTTGAGAGGAGGTCGTCGTGAACGCTGGCGAGCGCCTCGTAGCGTTTCTCCTCGCGGAACACCTTTGCGACCTTCTCGAACTGCTCCCACAGGGTGTAGTACTGATAATCGCCGGTCCACTCGGAAGTCACCGTCTGCTCGCGCGCGCTCAACGAATTGCCGAACCACGGCGCGATGTTGTCGGCGATTTCGTCGATGTCTTTCATGTTCCAATTGTCGAGTTGAATCACCGACGCGGGGTCGGCCAAGTGAACGTCGCTGTCGAGTGCGTAGAGTTTCTC
>NZ_JBAWAC010000442.1:0-2066 GCF_049589095.1 Haladaptatus sp.
GTGTTGGCCTACGGCGCGTTCATCGGCGTCGGACTGATTTAGTCACGTCTCACGATGCTAACGATTCACCGCGGCCCGTTACCGTAACACCGCGACTCCGGGTATCTGTCAAAAATCTAGATATCCGTTGCGAGCGTACCACGCGATATGGAGGTGAGTGTTGCTGGCTTCAAGGAGACGGGGGACTGGGTGACCATCGTCGAACACGGCGAGAGAATCACGACGGCGCTCGAAGCGGAATCCGTCGAGGGTCGTGCCTTCGACGACTGGAACGAGTGGCGGCCGAAAGCACACGAGCGACTGAGAGAGGATGTCAAAGAGAAGACTGCGGAGCAGGCGAGCGCGTCACGCGGAGAGGGGGAAAAGGCAGGGAAGACGCCGACGGAGGACGTGAAGACGGCACGGGAGGAACTCGGAGACACGGTGTCGGAACTCGCCGAGGGCGACATCGACGACGCAGTCGATGAAGGGCAGGATACCGTCGAATACGCGACGCGCGCGGCCGATACGGTCGGGCGGAAGGCGCTTCGAACCGTCGAGGAAACGGTGTACAAACACGTCATGACGCAGGTGTCGCCGGTGTACTTCGACAACGAACTCGTCAGCGCGAACGTCGAACGCGGTCGGAACGGAAACGAGTACACCTTCGAGGTGAACATCAACGACGACGACCTCAAGGGTCGCGTTGGCGACCGACTGAAGGAGTACGAGGACGTCGACCGCTGGCGTGGCGAGACCGAAAAGCGGACCGATTCCGCCGAGGCCGCCGAGGGAATCGACCCGGTGGAGTGACGACATGTACGACCGAATTCTCGTCCCCATCGACGGCAGCGACGCGGCGGCGAACGCGATTCCGTACGCGCTCGACGCCGCGAAGACGTACGACGCCGCGCTCTACACGCTGTCCGTAGTCAATGCGGGCGACGCCGACGACGGGGAAAAGCGCGAGGCGATGTACGAGGAGTTCGAGACGGAATCGAAACGGATGGTCGAGGACTTGGTTCGTCGTGCGGAGGAAGAAGGAATCCGAACGACGGCAGGGTCCATCGCCGAGGGGAAGCCACACCGAGCGATTCGTCGGTACGCTGACGAACAGGACATCGACCTCATCGTGATGGGAACGCACGGGCGGGGCGGTATCCGCTATCCGCTTCGACGGAGCGTCACGGAGGCGGTCCTCCGGCGCGCGGACGTGCCGGTGTTGGTGATCCGATTGGGTACCGACGAGAGTTGAACGGACTCAGGCTTCGCCTTCGTCCACGCCGACCGCGTCCGAGATGTCCACATCCTCGGGTTCGTCGAACCCACCTACACGAATCTCGCCGTCGTCACCTTCGACGTACACGTCGTCGGCGAAGCCACTCTCCGCGTGCGGATGGACCGGATCGTCCAGTTTTTCGGGCGTCGATGGCGCTTCCGGTATCTCGTCGGGCGCGAAGTCGCCGAGCGGGTCGGCGATGGTGATGTCGTGGTTCGAGAAGAACGTCTCGTAGCGCTCGTAATGTTCCTCCAGTTCGTCGCTCGGGAACTCCATCATCTCAGTCCAGCCGTGATTGTAGAAGTCGAAGTTGGACTGGATGTGCGTGATTTCGCGGGCTTCCTCCTCCGGCGCGCCCGCTTGTAGCGCGGCGAGGTACGAATCCATCGTCGCATCGAAGAACGCGTCCAAGCGTTCCTTCCGCTCTTCCCGGTGCTCCGGGTCGGTCTTCTCCAGGAAGATTCCGGTGTGCATTCTCACCAATCCGGCCTTCGTTACGTCCCTGACGACCGGCAGTTCGAGTGCCTTCTTCGACGCGAAGTGGCGCGCGTTCTGGTGGATTTTCATGCACGTGGCTTGGGACGCGAAGGTCTTCAACGTCCCGACTACCCCCTCTATGTGGTCGTTTGATACCGACTTCCAGATAGCAACCCACTTTAATCCCGACGAAGAACGTCTCAGACATGACCGAATCGTACGTGATTATCGGGGATGGTATCGCGGGTAGTTCCGCGGCCGAAACCATCCGTGAAGAGAAGCCAGACGCTGACATCGCAGTCATCACCGACGAAGGTGAAGCGCTGTACAA
>NZ_JBAWAC010000443.1:0-4209 GCF_049589095.1 Haladaptatus sp.
ACGCTCGGACTCTCGGTTCGAACGCACTTCCTGATCGTCGGCCTCGCCTTGCTCGCCGGTGGACTCGCCGCGAGTGCGTGGCTCCTCCCGAAGAACGGCGACTCCGGCGCCGAACCCGCTTTCTCCCTCCCATCCCGAAAGCTCGCCGGGTTTTGCGCCATCGGATTCTGTGCGCTCTTTATCGAGGGCGTCGGAAACGATTGGAGCGCCGTGTTCCTCAAGAGCAGCGTCGGTACCTCTGCAACCGTTGCCGCACTGGGATTCGGCGCGTTCTCCCTCACGATGATGCTCGGTCGATTCCTCTCCGACTACATCGTCGTGCGACTCGGCTCACAGCGGTTCATTCGAACCACTGCCATCGTCGCCGCCCTCGGTCTCGCGTTGACGCTCGTCGCCCAAACGATCGTTTCGCTGGTCGGCTTGGCGTTGCTCGGTTTCGGCCTCGCCGGTCTCATGCCCGTCGCGATGAGCATGGCGGGGAATTACGACCCCGAGTCACCGGCCGAACCGGCAATCGCCGCCGTTTCGACGACCGGTTACGGCGGATTCGCCATCGGACCGGTCATCATCGGCGTCATCGCCGACGCAACGACGTTACGGGCGGCGTTGGTTCCGGCCTTGGTCCTCGCCCTCCTCGTGGCGGTCTTCACCGGTATCCTTCCGACGGTTTCCCACCTCTCCCACGAACGGGAAGCATCGACGTGACATCCCCGTCCGCTGATGACGGAGGAATCCTGAGCGTCGAGAGATAGGTATGGTGACTTCCCGTTCTCCCAACTTCCCGGCCCTCCAACACGATTCAGTCGTCGGAGTCGGGGGTTTGCCTTGCGCGTTGCTGAACCGTCGACTGCATCGGTGCGGTTTCGATGTCGTCGGTGTCGTCGATGTCGTCCTCGGTAAGGATGGGGAATTCTCGTTCGAATTCGAGAAGCATGCCGACCATAGTGACGGCACAGAGGATAGCAGTCGGCAACCCGACGAGGATGGTAAACGACTGGAGAACGGGCATACCGCCAGCGAGGCTCAGTGAGACGGTGAGAAGCACCATCATCAACCCCCAGATGACGCGATTGAGTGAGGACGGCGATTCGTCGCCTTTCACGATGACCATGGCGATGCTGAGCGTAGAGGAGTCCAACGTGGTGATGAGGAAGCTGATGACGAGCGCCAGTAGGATGGCCGAGAATACACCGGGGTAGGGGAAGAGTTGTTCAAACAGTGCGAATCCGACAGCTTCGAGGCCCGATTTCGAGTAGATGCCGAGTAGGTCTGTGGCACCCGAGGTCTGTAGCAGGAGCGCGGAGCCGCCGGTAGCGACGTACCAGGGGACGGTAAGCCCAAACGAACCGAGGAGCCCCGCGAAGACGAGCTGACGGAGCGTCCGCCCTTGGGAGATACGCGCCATGAAAATGCCGACCATCGGTGCGAACGTGAGCCACCACGGCCAGAAGAACAGCGTCCAAGAGCCGAGCCAGTCGGTGGCCTTCGGGCTGTAGTAGAGGCTCATGCCGACGAAGTCGGTCACGTACCCGGAGAGCGCTTCCGTACCGAGGTTGACCAGCGATGCGGGCTGGCTAAACACGAACGTAACGGCCATCAGTCCGAGTAGCAACACGATGTTGAGGTCGGCGAATCGACGGATACCCTTCTCAATTCCGGTGACGACGGAGAGTAAGAACAAGGCACCGACCAGCAGGATAAGCCCGATACGGCCAGTGTCGCCGAGATGGATGCCCCACTTAAATCCGAGACCAGCGGTGAACTGGCTGATGCCGAGGCCGAATGAGACGGTGATGCCGCTGATGGTGATGATGACAACCATCGCGTCAACCAGTTTAGCGACCCAGCCACCTATGTTATCGGCACCGACGAACGGGGCGAGAATGACAGCGGGTCGGAACGACGTATCCTTCCGATAGACGAAGTACGAGATGGAGATGGCGAATACGAGGTAGGTGGCCCACGCGGACATGCCATAGTGGAAGATGGCATACTGGAGTGCGTCGACCATCCGCGCCCACGTACCGACATGGGAACTGAAGTACGGCGGCCGAGTGTTGTAGTGGACGAGCGGTTCGACCGGCCCCCAAAATTCCAGGCCACCCGACGAGAGACCAGCAGTAAACGTCAATACGAGGTACTGCCAGAACGAGAAATCGGGGTCGGTGTCCGGGCCGCCGAGTTTGATACGTCCCCACGGGCTGAACAGGATGTACAGTACGAAGACGAACGAGAGGAGCACCACTAAAAGGAAGAACCATCCGAGATTGGAAATGATAAACGTATTCGCAGTCGCCAGTTTTGACGCGGCGGCATCCGGCCACGCGACGATGCTAACGATGATTCCGATCAGGGGAACGAGTGAGAGTGCGAATATGAACGGATCGGATTCGCGCCGGAACTCCTCGATTGCAGTCATGAATGACGCAGTACACGGCTGTGTACAACGGAGTTCAGTTTTGCGCCGTTCTCGGGGACGCTCCTGTCGGAGTGAGATCGAACTTCGCTGATTGCGTGCATCTGGACGCTGTTCAATGTTTAGGCAAGGAAATATCTGTTGACTCTAAATAATTCCACCCGGCTATTGGTTCGAATCTGGGACAAGTTTATCATTTCTTCGAAAGATACTGTCCGAAAGTCGGCGAACCCCGACCGTCCGACAGAAACTCGAAGTGCGTGCCTTGGCCTCCGTTTTTTGATCCGGGATGCTACGCTCGGAGTGCGGAGATTCACTCACGCTGGATTGTCACCCACAGTATCAACTGCATCACCCACCGAAAAGCGGGAATTCGCCTTGGAGTCTCCGTACTTCCGGTTGGAGGACGACGATCAGGGGCCATCGATTCGTTCGACGGTAAACCGTTTCGCGGCGATGTCCTCCCTCTCGGCTCCCCGTCCGCCGATCGTGTATCGTTTCTCCTCCGTTTGGAAGTGAATCGTCGCTTCCGCGGCCAATTCTATGAGCGAAGCGGGCGTCCCTCCCGTTCTGGTACCGGTATATTCCACGTCAACGAACTGCCCCGAGAGCGTGCGATCTCGCCCCGTTCTCACCAACTCCCCTTCGACGCGTCCGAATATCTCGGCTCCATCGTCCAGAAGGGGCTCTATCCCGCGAATACAGTCCGTTATCTCCACGAACGAGTACGGAGGCCGTTCGTTGCGTCCGTCGTATATCGTCTCGTACACCTCCCAGAGTCGCGTCAGGTAGTACCAGTGGAACACGTACGTCGTCGTGTAGTCGTCCACGAGCACGCCGTACTCCCGTGAACTGTTCGTCGCGTAACAGGCGCGCTGGCGGTCGACCAACAGGAGGAACGGCCCGGCGAGGTCACGTCGGCGGACTTCGGTACACACTCCCTCGAACTCCGAACGGTCGAACGGGAGTTCGTCGTCGGGCGGGAGGTGGAGCGAGAGTTGAACGTACACGCCGCGTTCGTGGGCATCCCGCAACAGCGGTTGGAGCGTGGTGAACTGATCGGCGGGAACCGCCAGTTGGATGTGCTCGTTCGCCATCCCGATCGATTCACGAGCGTGGTCCAACACCGTTCGAAATCGTTGGACGAGACTCACGTCACCTTCCCGCACTTCGGGTGCTTGGTATCGCGTCTCGATTTCGTCGATGGCGAATTCGTACCGCTCGATTGCCGTCTTGAGCCCAGACAGGGCTTCTGACGGGTGGGTTGCTTGGGCGTATAGTCGGTCACGCTCGTAGACGGTAACGTAGCCCTCGTCGTCCAGCGTCCGAAGCACGTCGTAGATTCGCGGTTGCGGCACTCCGCTCATCGACGCGATTTCGCTCGCCGACGCCGATCCGAGTTCGAGCAGCGTGACGTACGCATCCACCTGATATGGGGAGAGACCCGCCTCTTCGAGCACGGCATTCAGTTCGGTCGGTTCCATCTTACCGACGGGTTCGACCCCGACCCACTTAGAGAGGGGATTATCACCGGTACCTTGCCTGCAAGCGTGCTGATCACTCGCTCGACAACGGACCGTCCGAACTCCGTCAAAGACGGGAAACCGTCGTGGCTCGGCACGTCCCGCAGGATTTTAACACTCACCCGACCAACCAGTGAGCAATGACTGCTCAGGCTGTCCAAGAGGGCGAACTCGTGGCCGTCATCGGCCTCGAAATCCACGTCCAACTGGAGACGGACACGAAGATCTTCTGCGGGTGTTCGACCGACCAAGACGACGCCGAACCGAACA
>NZ_JBAWAC010000444.1:0-3650 GCF_049589095.1 Haladaptatus sp.
CTTCGGTCCCGACCGCATCATCGTCACCGCCGACGTGGCGTTCGACCCGACGCTCGACACCGGGGAGATGGACGATTTGATAACCGACATCGAAGATGGGCTGTACGAAATCAACGATAGCGTCAAGAAAGTGTACATCGAACCGGAAGTGCAGGAGACGGCGGCGGAGTCGGTTATCTGAGACCGAGCATCTCTCCGATGGGCAAGGGTTTTTGAACTAAGACGCGAATATTCGGTATCGTGTCCACGACGAACGAGTACATGCGGTTCTTCCCGTACGATGCCCCCTACGACAACCAACAGGAGGCGATGGACCGCATCTACAACGGACTTTCACGCGGACAGGACGTACTCTTCGAAGGCGCGTGTGGGACGGGAAAGACGCTCTCCTCGCTCGTTCCCGCACTGGAGTTCGCACGCGAGGAGGACAAGACGGTCGTCATCACGACCAACGTCCACCAGCAGATGCGCCAGTTCGTCACCGAAGCGCGCGAGATAACGCGCAAGGAACCGCTTCGCGCCGTCGTCTTTCGGGGGAAGGGGTCGATGTGCCACATCGACGTCGATTATCAGGAGTGTCAGGTACTCCGGGACAACACCTACGAGGTCGTCGACAAGGAACGCGACAAGAACGAACTCGAACAGCGACAGCGCGAACTGCTCGACGACATGCAGGAAGGCGACTCGACCGCCGCCGAGGCCCGTAGCGCGGTGATGGACGAACTCGAACAGATTCAGGATGAAGTCGAGAATCTCAAAGAGAAAAACATCTGCGAGCACTACTACAACAACCTCACCGCGGACAACGAGGAGTTCTATCAGTGGCTCTACGACGGGGTTCGAACGCCCGACGACATCTACGAATACGCCGAGCAACAGCAGTTGTGCGGCTACGAACTCTTGAAGGACGGGATGGAGGGTGTGGACCTGGTCGTCTGCAACTACCACCACTTGCTGGACCCGATGATCCGCGAACAGTTCTTCCGGTGGTTGGGCCGCGAACCGGAGGACGTCATCACCATCTTCGACGAGGCGCACAACATCGAGGGAACCGCCCGTGACCACGCCTCCCGAACGCTGACCGAGAACACCATCGACAGCGCGCTTGACGAACTTCAGGAGAGCGACGACTTTCGGAGCGAAGCGGGGTTCAACGTCCTCGCCGCGTTCCAGCGGGCGCTCAAAACGACCTACGACGACTCCTTTAGTTTCGGCGAGCGCGAATCGGTCGGCGAGAACTGGCAGGACGTGTCGGTCGCGAACGAGGACAAGCGCGACGACCTGACGTTGAACTTCCTCCAGGAGTACGCCGGGAAGGGAATCGACGCGGAGTTGGACGACGCGCTCTCGCTCGCCAAGGAACTCGATCAGAAGTACGAGGAGGCGTACAAGGAGGGCGACGCGACGACCCGAAAGGAGTGTCAAACCCTCCAGGCCGCCGCATTCGTCAAATCCTACATGGACGAAGGGGCCGAACTCGGCCAGTATCCCGTCGTCGCGGTGCGCCGCGACGAGGGGACCGACGAAGTGTACGGACGAGCGGAACTGTACACCTGCATCCCGCGCGAGGTGACCCAAGCCCTGTTCGAGGAGGTGTACGCGACGGTGCTGATGAGCGCGACGCTACGCCCGTTCGACGTGCTGTCGGACGTGCTCGGCCTGAGCGACCCCATCTCGTTGGCGTACGGGCTTCAGTTCCCGGAGGAGAATCGCCGAACGTTCGCCGCCGAGACGCCCGCCCTGTTCGCCAGCGAGCGGAGCAATCCCGAAACACAGGACACCATCGCCGAGGTGTTGAACGACGCGATTCGGTTCACCGCCGGGAACACGCTCGTCTTCTTCCCGAGTTACGCCGAAGCCGAGCGGTACCGAGATCTCGTGCGGAACCGAACCGACGCGAACCTGTATTTCGACGAGGCCGGAACCCCCGTCGAGGAACTGCGCCAGCAGTTCACGGCGGACGGGAACGGCGCGCTGTTCACCTCTTTGTGGGGGACACTGGCTGAAGGTGTCAGCTTCGACGGCGACGAAGCCAGAACTGTCGTCGTCGTCGGCGTGCCGTACCCGCATCTGGATGACCGGATGGACGCGGTGCAGGACGCCTACGACACCGTGTTCGCCGACCGTTCCGGGCGAAATTCCGGCTGGGAGTACGCCGTCGAGATCCCGACAATTCGGAAGACGCGACAGGCGCTCGGCCGGGTGATCCGTTCCCCGGACGACTTCGGCGTCCGGATCCTGCTCGACAAGCGCTACACCGAGGGGAGCGTCCGGGAGATGGGAAAATACAGCGTTCACGAGACGTTCCCGCCGGAGGAGCGGAAGGAAACCATCGACATCGACCCCGGAAAGCTCAAGTTCGCCATGCTGAACTTTTTCACCGACAAGGACGCGTGGGACGGCGAACCGCCGAAACCGCAGTAAAAGAGCGAACGAAGATAGAGAGTTCAGGCCGGAAGTGAGATTCTCGCGGCGGTCTCCTCGTACTTCGCGTCCCAGAGATGGAGTTCCGTAACGGTCCACGAAATCGAGTCGATATCACGTTCCGCGAGTTCTCGGACAATTTCGATGTCGCCACCGCGCGCGAGCGTGACGTGTGGAACGTAGTCCTCGCCCTCCAATCCCTCGACGGCGTCGAACTCGGCCAGCAGTTCACGGTGAAGCCGTTCCAGACCGGGACTTTCGACGGCGAGGTAGACGACCGGACCGTCACCACGCGCTGGCGTCTCGAAATAGTCGATTCCCGAAACGTGCGCTTCGAACGCGGGCGTGCCGACGAGAGCGGTGCGAACCCGCATCGCCAATCGGTCGTAGTTCTCGTGCGTGCCGAACCGTTTGACGACGAGCGTGTGCTGGTCGCGGACGCTGTCGAAGCCGTAGAGCGACGGGCGGAGTTGCCCAGCGAGTTGAGCGATTTCGCCGGGAACCGGGACGTTGAGACTGTACACTGGTTGGTTCGAGATTCTTGAGGAGTATCAGACTACCGTTTGTCGGAGAACGTGGGTAGATGCAGAATGGACGGTAGCTCGTCTGTTGTCGTGGACTCGCTAGAATTGGTATATTTGGCGGAGGTGTTTTTCTCCGAATTCCAGAGATTCACGTACCACTGGTCCGTCTTGAAGCTGATTCCAACAGTCCAATCCGAGTAGTTCATTCCCGACTTGCTCGTCGGTGGACGATTGACGGTGGCGTTTCCACTGGCCCGATACTTTCCGGACTCGGAGTCCTTGGAGACGGTGGCGGTCAGGTGGGCAACGTCGCCGTCTCCGAGCGATTTCGGGAGCTGAATAGTCGCTCTCGGGAGTACGGTATCGTTCTTGAAACGGACTGAAACGTTCGTTCCCGCCGGAATACGTTCGCCGCCGTGAAGGTGTTCGAGCGTTATCTCGGTCGCGTTCACTCGGTACTCCACCCGCGGGAGCGTGTCCATCCAACTCGGTTTCTTCGGCGGACTGGACACCACCGAGAATCGATAATCGAACTTCGACGTAAAGCGGTCGCTCGTGAGTGCCTTCCCGGAGAACTCGTGGATGAGTCCGTCCTCGTCCACCAAAATCGTCGCGGAAATCGTTCTGAGGCTCGAAAGCGTCGTATTTCCGTCGGTTTCGTATCGGCACAGCGTCGTTCCGTTGCGGATTATCGTCCCGTTC
>NZ_JBAWAC010000445.1:0-23394 GCF_049589095.1 Haladaptatus sp.
AAAGCGACCCGGCAGACCGCGAGGCGAACCTCCGGAAGGGTCGTCGCATCACCGCGAAAGTCCCGACCATCCTCGCGGCGTTCACGCGCATCCGAAACGGGGACGAACCGGTCGAACCCCGGACCGACCTCGGGCACGCGGCGAACTTCCTCTACATGCTCAACGACGAGGAGCCTGACGACGTGCTCGCGGACGTGTTCGACCAAGCGCTCGTGCTCCACGCGGACCACGGCCTGAACGCCTCGACGTTCTCGGCGATGGTCACGGCGAGCACGCTCGCGGACCTACACAGCGCCGTGACGAGCGCAATCGGAACGCTCTCCGGTTCGCTTCACGGCGGCGCGAACGCCAACGTCATGCGGATGCTGAAGGAGGTCGACGACAGCGACCGGGACGCCACCGAGTGGATCGACAACGCACTCGACGAGGGACGACGCGTCGCTGGCTTCGGCCACCGCGTCTACAACGTGAAGGACCCCCGCGCGAAAATCCTCAGCGAGCAGAGCGAGGAACTCGGCGAGGCCGCAGGCGACACGAAATGGTACGAGATGTCCGTCGCCATCGAGGAGTACATAAAAGAGGAGAAGGGCCTCGCGCCGAACGTGGACTTCTACTCGGCATCGACGTACTACCAGATGGGAATCCCCATCGACATCTACACGCCCATCTTCGCGCTCTCGCGTGTCGGTGGCTGGATCGCACACGTGCTGGAGCAGTACGACGACAACCGCCTCATCCGCCCACGTGCGAAGTACACCGGCGACAAGGACCTCGAATTCGTCCCCATCGACGAGCGATAAGACGGATCGACGATCGCTGACGACGCGCAGACATCACGCAGATATCGCGCCGGTTACCGATTTGCGGATACCTTTTCGGGATGGATGACTTCGATCAGTAACCACAGTGGTCGTCGCTCGGACGGCGAACCGTCAATGAGCGGTCGACGGTCACAGTGGTTACTTCCGAAGCAAGCGGTCTATACGGTATGGACGGTATCGTCGAGAACGGTTAATCGTCGAGAAGACTGTTGAGCATCCGGTCGACATGGGCGACTTCTTCCTGGACGACGCCGTGTCCCATCCCATCGAAAATGCGCTCGGTAACGGAACCGTCCAATCCCGTCAGTACCTCCTCGGTTTCGTGAACACGCTCCACGGGGATATGTGAATCGCGGTCGCCACAGCCGAGGTAGACGAGAGTGCCATCGAGCGAGCCTTCATACTCGCGTGGTGTGCCTTCCGGTCCGATGAGTCCACCGCTGAACGCTGCGACGCCACCGTACTCGCGTGCGTTCCGCGCGACGAACTCGCTCGCCAAACAAGCGCCCTGTGAGAACCCGAGTAAGAACGTCCGGTCCGACGGTATCCCGGCGGATTCGACGTCGGAAGCTATCGTTCCGAGGAGTTCCAACGCAGACGAGAGATGTGGTTGGTTCGATTCGAGCGGTGCGAGAAACGACTGCGGATACCACGTGTTGTGGGCCGCTTGTGGCGCGATGAACGCGACTTCGTCGTACTCGAACTCGTTCGCGAGTTCGAGAATACTTCGAGCGGTTGCACCCCGACCGTGGACCAGCACCATCGCCGCCGTTGCATCGGGAAGCGGCGCACCCGAGGTGACGACGGGTTGCCCCGCGTGCGGGCCATCGATACCGGTCGTATCGAAATTCGAGTCGGTCATATGGGATGACTATTGTTCTCAATCGTCCTACCACTTTCCCTTTTTCCGATTTCGGTAGTAACCATCGTGAACGGCGGAGCTAGCCAGCAGGACTAACTCACGATTCTCCGTGGACCACCTCATGAGGGTATTCGTCTATGGGACGTTGACCGACCCTGACCGTGCCGGGGCCGTGGTCGAGCAGTTCGAATTCGTCGGAGAGGCCACACTCGTCGGGTTACATCGTGTCGAAGGGCGCTATCCGACGCTCGTCCCGGGTGGCGAGACGGAGGGGCGGTTGCTAGAGACGAGCGACATCCACGCCTTGGATAACTACGAGGGAGTGTCGCACGGTCTCTACTGTCGGGTTCAGGTTCAGGACGGAATCAACGTGTACGTGGGTGACCCGGCGAAACTCAACGTCGAAGAGCCGATTTCGTGGCCGGGGAATGATGCGTTCGAAAGCCGAGTTCGGCGGTTCATAGAGGAGCAAAATGTCCACGTGCGAACGACCAAATGATTTATGTACGACGACCGTCAGACGTCGGTGTCTGCCAATCGTCAGACAACGGGATCTCCTCGCTGCTTGCTACCGATTTCACTTTCACCCTGCCCACCGTGTCTTTAAGTAGTCTGGGTGGTTCTTTTCGAACGCGGTTACACGCTCCGCGCTCCCATTCTTTCCCCTTTCAACCGGCGAGTGATGACGATACAATGACATGGGTGTCATCACTATAAAAACAGCGTAAAACGAACGTCTCAATCGTCTACGGTACCGCTGATGTCCCGCACTGCGCGCTGGGTCATACCGTCGGTTGTGCGGTAGTAGTAGTACGCACCGAATCCAACCGCGGCAACACAGTTCGAGATGGTGACGGCCCAGAAGACAGCATGTACGTCGTAGTGAAGCCAGAAAACACCGATAGCAGCGATCGGGAGACGAATCACCCAGTATTTGATCATATCGGCGATCATCGTCGTTTTGGTCTCGCGGATACCGTTGAACCCGGCACTGAAGAGATTCATCGCGCCGATTGCCCAGTAGCCGAAGACGAGGATTCGAAGGTAATCGACCGTGAGCTGGTATGCAGCCGGGGAGATATCGGGGACGAACAAGTTCGTCAGAAGACCGGGTATAAACCATTGAATCACACCAATTATCGAAAGACCGACCACGGAGACGGCGACGCCGACCCAAGTCGTCCTGTTCGCGCGCATGGGATTCTCGGCGCCAATGTTTTGTCCGATGATGCTCTGAGCAGCTCGTTTGAAGCTACCCGCCGGGATGAACGCGATGCTGGAAATGGTCGCACCGATGGTGTATGCGGAGACGGCCGCAGGACCACCGACGGCTGTGACGACACCGATAATGAGAACACGAACGGCCTGTCCAGCGGCCTGCTGACCGAACATGGGGATGCCGATATCCAATAACTCCCGGTACTTTTCCACTCGAACGACCATCGATTCCCGTGTGAGCGTGTACCCGTTCCGGCCACGGATCATCATGCCAAGTCCCAAGAGAAACGAACAACCGTATCCGATGGCCGAAGCCAACGCAGCGCCGGCGATGTTCCATCCATGGAAGTTCGGGATACCGGTACCGAAGATAAGAATCGGGTCGAGAATCACGTTGACGACGACTGCCATGGCGTTGATATAAAGCGCAGCGCGTGAGTCACCCCACCCGATAAACCCCGCCTCGATGGAGTCGCTCATCCCGATAAACGAAAAACCGAGCGAGAAAACGAGAAGATACGTGAAGGCTTGCGACGCGACGTCGGGTTCGGCACCGAACAGATCGATAAAACTTCTACCGAATACGAATACGAGAGCGGTAAGGGAGATACCAAAGGCCAGTCCGAGTGATATGCCATGAAACGCTGCCCTTCTGGCGAGCGATTGTTCGTCCGCTCCGACATGCTGGGAGACGAGAACCTGTGTTCCAACGAATGAGATCATGAAAACCGAAAACAGAAGCGACGTCAGGGGGAAATTTATCCCGACAGCGGCAACTGAATTTTCGCCGAGTCGACCAAGCCAAAAAATGTCGGCGATCTGTTGAACGACTTGGACGAGACTCTGCATAATGAGCGGTGCAGAGAGCAAGAGAAGGGACCGTACCAGAGATCCCTCAGTTATTTCCTCCCGTGAAACATTTAGCATGGTTTATCTCGTTATATGAGTTATAAAATCTTGATAGTATTTATAGATATTGCAGCAAAAGGATATAAAAGAAGAACGCGGAGAGCCGAAATCGTTACTCGGTTTGTTGTGGTTCCGTCTGCTGTGCTGTTTGCTGTCGTGCCCGTCTGTTCGCACGACCGATTTTATAACTGGTGTAGATGAAGTACAGTCCCGCGAGACCGACGACGACGTAGATGAGGTCCGCAACGATTTGAGCGACGTTGGGTAAGAACAATAGCCCCATCACCCAACGGACGACGTTGATTCGTGCGCCCGTCAACCCGGTGATTCCGAGGATTCCCCAATTGAGCGCACCGATGATGACGAGGAGCATACTGAACCAATCCAATCCGTTCGTCCGCATGCCGCCGCTGGACTGTGTGTCGCGATTCGTAGCCATAGCGAAACAACTAGGAAGAGCAAAGACATTGTTATTTGCTACTTGTCACACGGGTGTGCACGGGTATTCGAACGTTTCCATCCCGGAAACGGAGGATAGACGGACACGATAGCCGAATACGCATGGTCCCCGGACGATACCCTATCCTTTTGTCGTGGGGGACCCAACCCGTTGGTAATGAGTGGGCGGCGCAAACCCGACTGGTTGAAGATGCGACCTCCGTCGGGACAGGAGTTCACGGGAATCAAACAAACGCTCCGGGAGCACGATTTGCACACGGTTTGTGAAGAGGCAAACTGCCCGAACCTCGGGGAGTGCTGGAGCGGAAGAGGTAGCGAGGGCGGCGGGACGGCCACCTTCATGCTGATGGGTCACAAGTGCACCCGCAGTTGTGGCTTCTGCGACGTCGACACCGGGGGCGGTGAACCGCTCGACCCGAACGAACCGGCAAACGTGGCGAGCGCCATCGCGGAAATCGGTCTCGATTACGTGGTGCTCACGTCCGTCGACCGCGACGACCTCGAAGGACAGGGTGCCGAACACTTCGCACAGACGATTCGGGAGATCAAGAAACGCCATCCCGGAATCCTCGTGGAAGTGCTGATCCCGGACTTTCAAGGCGAAGAGGAACTCGTTCGGAAGATAATCGACGCGGACCCCGACGTGATCGCGCACAACGTCGAAACCGTAGAACGCCTGCAAGGGCACGTCCGCGACCCGCGAGCGGGGTACGAACAGAGTCTCGGCGTGCTCGAACAGGTCACGCGCGAGTCGGATATCTACACGAAGACGAGCCTGATGTTGGGTCTCGGCGAGTACGACCACGAGGTGTATCAGGCGCTTTCGGACCTACGGGAGACGGACGTCGACATCGTCACGCTCGGTCAGTATCTCCAACCATCACGGATGCACCTCGACGTCGAGGAGTACGTACATCCTGCGAAATACAGAACTTGGCAGGAGGTCGCCGAGGAGGAACTGGAATTCCTCTACTGTGCGAGCGGCCCGATGGTTCGGTCGTCGTACAAGGCGGGCGAACTGTTCGTGGATGCGATTCTCCGGGATGGAAAGAGTGTGGAGCAGGCGAGGAGGGAGGCCCGGAGGGCCTCCGTATAGTGAGCGGTGTAACCGCGAACCGCGAGGCTCGACGAGCCTCGGTATGACGAGCGGGGGAGGAACGACCCGCAAAGAGGTACCCGGGGATTCGCTACGAATGGTGGTGGATGAGAAGGGAGATGAGGTACAAAACAGCACATCGACGGACATATCCGTACAGCTGGTAAATTTGGCCGGTACCATAAACGTCCAGCATTCTAGTTTAATTCGGGAGGAAATGGGAAAATGGGAAATTTTACTACACATTGGAGGACAAATCTTCAAAAATAGTGTGTGAAGGAATTCCTATGGGAAGTTAATTACGAAAACCCTATAATGCGTGCGAGAGTTTTTTCGCATATGTCAGGATGGGTTCGATCGTGAGCATCGTACACCAAGACCCCCAGGACCGAGTACAGATACTGGATGAAGACGGCACGGTGCTGGACGGGATGGAGGTGCCGGACCTCTCCGACGAGGAACTGGTGGAAATGTACCGCCAGATGCGCCTCGCCCGTCACTTCGACGAACGAGCGGTGAGCCTCAACCGACAAGGACGGATGGGGACGTACCCGCCGCTCTCGGGGCAGGAAGGCGCACAAATCGCGAGCGTTTCCGCGCTCTCCGACGACGACTGGATGTTTCCGAGTTACCGTGAACACGGTGCGGCACTCGTCCGTGGTCTCTCGCTCAAACAGACCATGCTCTACTGGATGGGCCACGAAGCGGGCAACCGCATCCCGGACGAAGCCAACATCTTCACCGTCGCGGTGCCGATCGCCACGCAAATTCCGCACGCGACCGGCGCGGCGTGGGCCTCGAAGCTCAAAGGTGAAGACAAAGCCTTCCTCTGTTACTTCGGTGACGGCGCGACGAGCGAGGGCGACTTCCACGAAGGGCTAAACTTTGCGGGTGTCTTCGACACCCCATCGGTTTTCTTCTGTAACAACAACCAGTGGGCGATTTCGGTGCCGCGCGAGCGCCAGACCGCGAGCGCGACCATCGCCCAGAAGGCACAGGCCTACGGCTTCGAAGGCGTCCAGGTCGATGGGATGGACCCCCTCGCCGTCTACAAGGTGACGAAGGAAGCCGTCGAGAAGGCCAAGAACCCCAGCGAAGGCGAACAGCGACCGACGCTCATCGAAGCGGTTCAGTATCGTTTCGGTGCCCACACGACCGCCGACGACCCGACCGTCTACCGTGACGACGACAAAGTCGCGGAGTGGAAGAAGAAGGATCCGATCCCGCGGATGGAGAAGTTCCTCCTGAACACGGGTCGATTGGACGAGTCGGACGTCGAGGAAATCGGCGAGGGCGTCAAACAGGACGTTGCCGACGCGATCGACGCGGCCGAGGCCGTCGAACGCCCGGAGGCCGTGGAGATCTTCAACAACGTCTACGCGGAGATGCCACGGCGGCTCCGCGAACAGATGGAATCGTTCGAGCATCTCCGAGAGCAGTACGGAGACGAAACGCTTCTGGAGGAGTAAATTATGAGTCAGGCAACTACCGAATCGGAAAATCTCACGCTCGTGCAGGCAGTCCGCGACGGGCTGTACACTGAAATGAAGCAGGACGAGGACGTCGTCGTGATGGGTGAGGACGTCGGAAAGAACGGCGGCGTGTTCCGCGCCACCGAGGGACTCTACGATGAGTTCGGCGACGACCGCGTCATCGACACGCCGCTCGCGGAGTCCGGCATCGTCGGAACCGCCATCGGAATGGCCGCCTACGGCCTGAAACCCGTCCCGGAACTGCAGTTCTCCGGGTTCATGTACCCGGCATTCGACCAGATCGTCTCGCACGCGGCCCGTCTTCGGACGCGTTCGCGCGGCCGATTCACCTGCCCGATGGTCGTCCGTGCGCCCTACGGTGGCGGTATCCGAGCGCCGGAACACCACTCCGAGTCGATGGAGGCGTTCTACAGCCACCAGCCCGGTCTCAAAGTCGTCATGCCGAGCACCCCGTACGACACGAAGGGGCTGCTCACCTCGGCCATCCGTGACCCGGACCCGGTTATCTTCCTCGAACCGAAGCTCATCTACCGCGCGTTCCGCGACGAAGTCCCGACGGAATCCTACGAGGTTCCGCTGGGTGAGGCCGCAGTACGCCGCGAAGGGACCGACATCTCCGTGTTCACGTGGGGTGCGATGACCCGCCCGACGATGGAAGCCGCGGAGGAGTTGGAGGACGAAATCGATGTGGAAGTCGTCGACCTTCGAACCGTTTCGCCGCTCGACACGGACACCATCGTCGAGTCGTTCAAGAAGACCGGCCGCGCGGCAGTCGTCCACGAGGCACCCAAGACGGGCGGCCTCGCCGGGGAAATCGCGGCGACGATTCAGGAGGAGGCTCTACTCTACCAGGAGGCACCCGTTGAGCGCATCACCGGCTTCGACACGCCGTTCCCGCTGTACAGCCTCGAAGATTACTACCTGCCCGAGCCGACGCGCATCAAGGAAGGCATCCGCGACACGGTGAACTTCTGACATGGTACACGAATTCAAACTGCCCGACGTGGGCGAAGGCGTTGCGGAGGGCGAACTCGTCAGTTGGCAGGTCGAGGAAGGCGACCCCGTTACCGAGGACCAAGTGGTCGCGGAGGTCGAGACGGACAAGGCCATCGTCGAGATTCCCTCGCCCGTCGACGGAACCGTCAACGAGCTACTCGCCGAGGAAGGCGAGGTCGTTCCGGTCGGCAACGTGCTCCTCACGTTCAACGTGGAGGGCGAAGAGGAGGAGGAAGCTCCGAGCGAGACCGAAAGCGAGGAATCCGAGGAGACGACGGAGTCGGCCGAAGAGTCCGAAGTCCCGGAGACCGAAGAGACGGAAACGCCGGACGGTCGCGTCTTCGCGGCACCGAGTGCCCGACGGCTCGCACGCGAACTCGGCGTCGATATCGCGTCGGTCGAAGGAACCGGCCCGAGCGGTCGTGTGAGCGAACACGACGTTCGAGCGGCTGCCGAGGACGAGACGGAATCGGAAACCGAGGAAGAAACGGAATCTGTCGAATCCGAAACGACGACCGAGACCGGAACGACCGGTGGCAGTGCCACAACAACCACGACCACCGCGGCTCCCCCGGCACAGGTCGAATCGGCGGACCGCGAGCGCACGCTGGCCGCACCGGCGACGCGCCGCCTCGCGGACGAGCAGGGCATCGACATTAACGCCGTCCCGTCCACCGAGGAGCGTGACGGACAGGCGTTCGTCACGTCCGAAGCGGTGCGGGAGTACGCCGAGGCACAGCAGCAGGCACAGGCCGCGGACGCCGCCGCAGTCGCGACGGGCGAAACCGGGCCGCGCGAGGAGCGCATTCCGTACCGCGGGATTCGGCGCACCATCGGCAAGCAGATGCAGAAGTCGAAGTTCACCGCGCCCCACGTCACGCACCACGATTCCATCGACGTGACGGAACTGGTCGAGACGCGCGCCGAACTCAAGGATGTCGCCGAGGAGCGCGGCATCAAGCTGACCTACATGCCGTTCATCCTGAAGGCCATCGTGGCCGCGCTGAAGGACTACCCGTACCTCAACGGCGCACTGGACGGGGAGAACGACGAAATCGTCGTCAAGAACTACTACAACATCGGTATCGCCGTTGCGACGGACGACGGCCTGATGGTCCCCGTCCTCAAGGACGTGGACAAGAAGGACATGCTCCAGATCTCCTCGGAGATGAACGAACTCATCGAGAAGGCACGCGACCGCACCATCTCGCGCGAGGAGATGCAGGGCGGCACGTTCACCATCACGAACTTCGGTGCCATCGGCGGCGAGTACGCGACGCCGATCATCAACCACCCCGAGGTCGGTATCCTCGGTCTGGGCGAGTTGAAGAAGCGGCCCGTTGTGGTCAACGACGACGTCGAAGCGCGCTACACGCTCCCGATTTCGATGTCCATCGACCACCGCATCATCGACGGCGCGGTCGTCGCGTCGTTCGCCAACCAACTGCTCGAATACCTGCACAACCCGCGACTGCTCCTGCTGGAGTAGTCGAAACGGGCGCTGTCGGAACTTTTTTCGCAGTTACAGATAGCTACACGGACGTTTCACGACCGCTTTCGAACGCGACTCCGGCGACGAATCCAAACCACGAAAGTCCCAAACCGAGGGCCGCCACGGCGAGGTTCGGTGTCGGTTCGACACCGTCCAGAAGCATGAGACAACCGAAGGTCGATGCGCCGGTAAACGCACCTTGAGTCCAGTTCGGACCGTCGTTCGTTCGAAGCGCCGACCAGTACGGGATTGCCGTCGCCGTCCCGACGGTGTACACGACTGCGATTCCGGCGAACAGAATCGACGATTCGGGTGTCTGTGGTTGGAAGAGAGCGATACCGCCGGTTACGATCGTTCCGACGACGAGACCGATAGCGTAGCGGGAAAGCCGGTTCATAGTATCAGTTGTTGTAAGCGGAGTATAATTTTTACCCGGATTGTCGAACCCGACGTGGAATCGTGGTGATTGCTCACGTTCGTCTACTGCTCGGAGCTAATCCACCTGATTTTTTACCCGGTACCTACTCTAGTCCGATAATGGTCGTCGGAGATATCTCGACTGGAACTGAGGTGCTGGTTATTGGCGCGGGACCGGGCGGTTACGTTGCCGCGATCCGCGCGGGACAACTCGGACTTGACGTAACGCTCGTGGAGAAGGACGCCTACGGCGGTGTCTGCCTGAACTACGGCTGTATCCCGTCGAAGGCCATGATCACGGCGTCCGACTTGGCCTACGACGCCAGTCACGCCGAGGACATGGGCATATACACGAAACTCGACGTGAACTACGGCGAGATGGTCGAGTGGAAGGACGGCGTCGTCTCCCAGTTGACCGGCGGCGTCGAGAAGCTCTGTAAGGCGAACGGCGTCACGCTGATGGAAGGCCGCGCCGAGTTCGCGGACGACGGATCGGTTCGCGTCGTCCACGAGGGCGAAGGACAGGGTTCGGAGACGGTCGAGTTCGAGCACGCGATCATCTCGACCGGCAGTCGTCCGATCGAGATTCCCGGCTTCGAGTTCGACGGCGAACACGTCCTCGACTCGCGGATGGCGCTGGCGATGGACGACGTTCCGGAGAGCATCGTCATCGTCGGCGCGGGCTACATCGGCATGGAACTGGCGGGCGTCCTCGCCAAACTCGGCTCGGACGTCACCGTGGTCGAAATGCTTGACTCGGTGCTTCCGGCGTACGAGGATGACCTCGCACGACCCGTGAAGAAGAAGGCCGACGAACTCGGAATCGACTTCCACTTCGGACAGGCCGCAAAGGAGTGGGAGGAGTCGGGCGACGGTATCACGGTCAGGACCGAAGACGAGGACGGCGAAGTCTCGGAGTTCGGTGCCGAGAAAGTCCTCGTGGCGGTCGGTCGCCGACCCGTGACGGACACGCTCGACCTCGAAAGCGCGGGCATCGAGACGAACGAGATGGGGTTCATCGAGACGGACGACCGCGCGCGAACCGAGAAGGACAACATCTACGCCATCGGCGACGTGGCGGGCGAACCGATGCTCGCCCACAAAGCGAGCAAGGAAGGACAGGTCGCCGCCGAAGTCATCGCCGGTGAACCCTCGGCGCTCGACTATCAGGCCATGCCCGCCGCTGTCTTCACCGACCCCGAAATCGGGACGGTTGGCCTGACGGAAGACGAAGCCGAAGAGCAGGGCTTCGAACCCGTCGTCGGTCGGTTCCCGTTCCAAGCCAGCGGCCGTGCGCTCACGACGGGCCACTCCGACGGCTTCGTCCGCATCATCGCCGACGAACCGAGCGGGTTCGTCCTCGGGGCACAGATCGTCGGACCGGAGGCCTCCGAACTCATCGCCGAACTCGGGATGGCCATCGAGATGGGCGCGACGCTCGAAGACCTCGCCGCGACGATTCACACACACCCGACGCTCTCGGAAGCCGTGATGGAGTGTGCCGAAAACGCGCTCGGTCACGCGATTCACACGCTGAATCGATAAGCGAAGTCGAGACGAACCGTCGGCATCGTCCGAGCGACCGTCAAAAAGCGAGATTATTTTTCCCGGTTACTACGTCAGTGCTCGTGAGCAGTGGTTAGCAGCCGTCAGAGACCGTGATGTCCGCGTCGTCGAGGACGGCCTTGCCGCCCATCGTGTACGGGCCGTCCATCTCCCCTTCCGAGGTGATGAAGTCGTAGGTACCGTTGTCGTTGGTGTCGAGGTGCGGCATGGCGATGAGCGTGGTGTCACCCTCGAGCATATCCATGTCGTAGTCGCCGCCCGGAACCCCTTCGTACAGCGAGATTTCGATGTCCTCGTGCATGCCCGCGTCGAGCGAGTCGGAGACCCCGATGACGCTGTCGAGGACTTTGCCGTCGAGGAGACTGCTGTCGTGGATGGTGACGAATCCACCGTCCGAGAGGGTCGCCTCGTTCACCCAGACGCGCTTGCCGTCGGACTTCTGGTCGCGGAAGCAGACGTCCGCGGTCGGTTTCGTGTCCATCTCGACGGTGACCTTCGCGTCGTCGATGACGGCCTTGTCGTCCTTCGTGTACGGGCCGTCGGTTTTCCCGCCGGACGAGACGAACTCGTACTCGCCGTTGCCGTTCGAATCGACGTGCGGCATGGCGATGAGCGTCCCGTCCTCTTCAAGCATCTTCTCGTCGAAGTCGGCGCCGTCCACGTCGAACAGGTCCACTTCGATGTCGGTGTGCGCCCCGGCGTCGAGTTTATCGGAGACGCCGATGACGCTCTCCAGTGCTTTCCCGTCGAGCAGGCGGTCGTCGTGAATGGCGACGAACCCACCCTCGGGGAGCGTCGCCGATTTGACCGTCACCGACGTTCCACCCGTCGTTTGGTCGTCGAACGTGACCGCCGCCGACGATTTCATCGCGATCGCGGTACTACTGAGTGCAACCGCCGAACCCGCCACGGCGGCACCCGCCAAGAACCGCCGACGTGATATCGCACTCGAATCGCCCGTCCCGCTTACCTTATCCGAATCTGGTGCAGTCATGATTAGCGACGATTACTATTTCCGAAGATGAACAAAAGAACATTTTCGCAAGTCTCACCCAAATTCATCCGACATCTGTTCGTCCCGGGTAGAAGCGGCAAGGGATGGGTTTGGGATCTACGGGTCGGGCAGAACGAGGGAATATCGTCTCGCCGATGACACGGTTATTCAGCGGTCGTTCGACGACCGCTCGAACGTCCGTCGAAGTGTATCGACGTGTGTGAGAATGGACACCATCCCCTCCATTTCGATTGGAAATCGAAGGACGAACGGATCACGCGAACTTCCGAACGGTGACGTCGAGCGTGTCCAAATCCACGATGGGGGCGTATCCCGAGTCGGGATTGATGTTCACGCTCTTCTGGAAGTCTGTTTGGGACTGCCAGCAACCGGAGTTCATGGCGAGCACGTTGTGGTACTTGCCGAAGCCGAGTTTGTGGACGTGGCCGGTGTGGAAGATGTCGGGGACCTCGTCCATGACGAGATAATCCTTGTCCTCGGGTGCGACACGCGTGTGCCCACCGTACTGCGGCGCGACGTGGCGTTTTTTCAGGAGTTGGTACATCGCCTTGTGTGGCTCCTCGTAACTCGCCTTCTCGGCGGGCATCTCGGCGATGACCTCGTCCAGCGAGACGCCGTGGTACATCAGCACCGAGACGCCATCGATGGTCACCGTCGATGGATTGCTCGTGATACGCGCGTCGTGAACGTCCATGATGGAGCGGAGTTCGTCGTCGAATCACGGTTGTGGTTCGGCGAGGCGAACCGCGTCGTGGTTGCCGGGAATCATGATGATTTCGAGGTCGCCCGGGACTTCTTTCAGATACTCCGAGAACTGTTCGTACTGCTCGAAGATGTCGATGATGTCGAGTTCCTCGTCCTGATTCGGATAGATACCGACGCCTTCGACCATGTCGCCGCAGATGAGCAGGTATTCGACGTGTTCGGCCTCCTCGGAGTGGAGCCAACTCGTGAACCGATGCCACGCATCGGCCATGAACTCCTGACTGCCGACGTGAACGTCGCTGATGAGTGCCGCTTGGACGTGGCGGTCGGCGGTCGATGGCCGATACGTTCGGGGAACGTCCGGGAAGTGAAGCGAATCCACGAACAAGATACCTGCGTCACCCGAGAGGGTTCCTTCGACGGCGATGGTCTCGTCCAAGAGGAGTTCGTTCACGACGCCCGCGAACTCCTTGTCCTTCATGATGAGACACGGGAACGTTCCGTTCGTGTCTTCGAGTTCGACCAACCAGTGACCGCTCGCCGTCGATCGAATGTCGCTTATCATGCCGACGATGGCGGCGTCGCTACCACCGGGCATGCTGGCGACGGCGTTCGTCGGGCGGGCGTTCACCCGACCACGAAGCTTGCCCGAGAGGCGTTGAAAGCGGTCGCGGAACACCGTGACGAAGTCGTCGTATTCGCCGGTTCCCGTACTCGCGCCCGTCATGTCGTTGACGATGTCTACCGACTGCTCAGTGAGAGTTCGTGACATGGACCCCTTCGTTTCGACTGGAGAATCCGTCCCGTTTGCTATCGATTCGATGGACGAAGTTCCACCTGAAGCGGAGGGGTTGGTATCAGTTGACGAGGGGGCATCGAGAACGCTCCGGACGTGTCCGACGGAGAGTTTCAGGGCGTCTTCGGGGGCGGATTCGACTGTACGTTCGACTGCCGCTCCGGGGTCGGGAGCGGACGCGAGAAGCGTGACTGCCTCCAAATCGGCGTTGTACCCGCGGCTCGTGAGTTCCTGAACGATGCGAGCCGGGGTTTCCAGTGGCACATATCTGCAGAGACGCGGATGGGGGAAAAGAGTAGCGAACCAACCCAGAAGGTTGACAATCAGTGAAAGAATAGCATGCCGTAATGAGTCCCCCAGACGAGTCGTCGTCGGACGGTATGCGGGAATTCGGTCCGGACGAATCAGGACCGATGGCGTGGGTTCGCTGGTTCCGTGAAACGGACAACGGGACCGTCGTTTTTCTGCGTGAGATGTTGGAGAGTGCCGCCGTCGTCGTCGCAATCGGCCTCATACTGTTCGCGGTCAGCGGCGTGTGGCCACCGATGGTCGCCGTCGAGAGCGGCAGTATGCAGCCACAAATGTATCGAGGCGACCTGATCTTCATCATGGACCAGCACCGTTTCGCGCCGAGTGCGGCACACGGGAATACGGGCGTCGTCACTTATCAGGAGGGCCAGCAAACGGGCTACAAGAAGTTCAGCGATTACGGGGACGTCATCATCTATAAGAGATTCGGAGAGAGCGATCGGACGCCGGTCATTCACCGTGCCCGCTTCTGGGTGAACAAGAACGAGAACTGGTACGATAAGGCCAACAAGAACTACATCGGCGGTGCGGAAAACTGCGAGGAGCTACGCTACTGTCCCGCACCGCACGCCGGGTTCATCACGAAAGGGGACAACAACGGCGCGTACGACCAAGTGTACAACATCAGCGACCCGGTAGAACCGAGCTGGATTCGTGGTACGGCCGAGTTGAAGATACCGTGGCTAGGACAGATCCGCTTGTTCTTCTCCCAAGCGGCCGTGCCGAACCCGACCGCCTCTCAGCACGACGGGACCAGCTACTCGCCCGCGATGTCGAGCCAGCGCCCCCAGCAGGCGACGAACGCATCACAGTCCGCGGCAGCCGTCTGATTTCCGCCCTATTCCCGCCGATTTTTATATACTCTGAGCAACATTGAGCGTTCATGAGCAACGAGAGCGATCCAGAACCGTGTGATGACTGTGGAGGGCCGTTGCAGGACGCGCTGGCTCGAACAGTTCGATTGACAGTCGACCGCTCACAGATCGACAGCCAGCGCCTCTGCCCCGAATGTTTCGCGGATTGGATAGACCGCTACGAAAACGAGATGAAACCGGGTTCCGATGCCGAGCCGAAGGATTCCGAAATCATCGTGGACTAACCCCTTCTTTTCGTGTCGAAACCGGATGACTGCGGTCGAAAACAACCGCTGTATTTCCTGACGAAGCCGACCACGGAACCGATAGGGAGCGGTCAATAGTCGAAAGAAGATGGCAATATCGCTGGTTATCGGGACAATCGACGGAAGCTGGAACCCCTTCGTTTCCAGTGAAAAATCGACAGCAAGCGTACGATTTTGAGCGTTTTTACCCCCGGACGAAACGCACCACAGTACGACAACGGTTGTCGTTATTCGTCCTCGGTATCCGCCCCGGTTTCTCCGTTCTCGTCCTCGTCTTCCTCGGCGGCGGATAGGCCGTCGTCGCCTCGTTCCAGCGCCTTCGGTGCGTCGCTGTACTCGGAGTAGCCGTCGAACCAGCGCACGATTCGCTCCAGTCGGTCCACGATGTGGCCCGGTTCGCCGCTGCGTGAGAGTTCGTGACCCTCGCGCGGGTAGCGCACGAGGCGCGTCTCCACGTCGTTTTTCTTGAGCAGGAGATACAGCATCTCGGCGTTGTTCACCGGGACGCGGAAGTCGTTGTCGCTGTGGATGAGCAGGGTCGGCGTCGTCACGTTCTCGACGTATGCGGCCGGGGAGCGTTCCCAGAGGAACTCCGGTTCCTCCCACGGCGTCGTCCCGAAGTCCCACTCGATGAGCTTGAAGGCGTCAGTCGAACCGTAGAAACTGCTGAGTTCGTACACGCCGCGCTGGCTCACGGCACCCTTGAACCGATCGGTGTGCCCGACGATCCACGAGGTCATGTAGCCGCCGAAACTGCCGCCGGTGACGAACATCTCGTGTTCGTCGACGTAGTCGCGTTCCGCGACGAGGTCGACCCCGGCCATCACGTCGGTCATCGTCGTGTCGCCCCAGTCGCGTTCGATGGCGGCCATGTGGTCCTCGCCGTAGCCTGTCGAACCGCGCGGGTTCGACCAGAAGACGACGTAGCCCGCGGCGGCGAGCGCCTGGAATTCGTGCCACATCGTTCCGCTGGTGGACCACATCGCGTGCGGGCCGCCGTGAATCTCGACGACCAAGGGGTACTGCTCGTCGGCGTCGAAGTCCGGCGGCGTGAGAAGCCAGCCCTGAATCTCGATGCCCGCTTCGGATTCGAAACTGAGTTCCTCCGGTTGGCTAACCGCGCGGTCGTTCAGGTAGTCAGCGTTCGCGCGGGTGAGACGATGGGTTTCCGCCCCGCCGGGTGTCGAGACGAACAGGTCTCCGGGGTGGTCCCATTCGGATTTCGTGTACGCGAGGGCGTCGGAACCGATCGAGAAGTCGGTGATATGCCCGTCGCCGACGACCCGCTGTGGGTCGTCGCTTCCGTCTCCCGGGACGCGCCAGATCACCTGATCTCCCTGATCCGGAGTGCCGAAGTAGACCAGTTCCTCGTCCGGGTTCCACTGTGGCTCTATCGCGAGCGTTCTGTCCAACGATTCGGTGAGTGTGACCGTCTCGCCGGTGTTCCGATCGAACACCTTGAGTTCGGTCTGTCGGAGCGTCGCGTTATCCTCGGGCGAGAAGGCGTAGGCGATTCGACCGTCTGCCGTCGCGGTCAGTGATGCGCCCCACGCGCTGGTTTGGAAGAGCGTCTCCTCCTCCTCGACGTCAGTGTCGTAGGCGACGATGTCGACGATGATGTTGTCGTCCGGGTCGCCCTCGCGCCGCGCACCGAAGTACAGCGTCGTCTCGTCGCCCCACTCCGGTCCCACGTGGTCGAAGTCACCGTCCGTAACCCGTGCGACGGAAGCGTCGTCCAAATCCGCGAGATAGACGTGACTCCGCTTGCCGTCGAAATAGTTCTCCGCTGCACGGTAGATTTTCCGGTCGATGACGCGGGGGTCGGGCGTTTCCGGTTCGTACTCCCCGCCGTCGAGCGAGATGTCTCGCCCCTCCTCGCGGTCGTCCTCGGTGCTCGACTGGACGAATGCGATTTTCGTCCCGTCGGGCGACCACGCCAACTGCGAGACGCCACCCACCACGTCCGTCACCTGTCGGGCCTCGCCGCCCTCCGTAGGCATCACCCACAGTTGCGGTCGGTCGTCGTCCGCACCACGCGTGCTGACGAACGCGAGTCGGTCGCCGCTCGGACTCCAACGGGGGGTGCTGTCCACGCCCTCGCTGATGGTGAACTGCGTCGGTTCGTCGCCCCCGAGCGGAACGACGTACACCGTCGCCTCGTACTCCTCGTCGTCCTTCGGAACGGAGCGGACGAACGCGACTCGCTCGCCGTCAGGTGAAACTCGTGGATCGTCCACGCTGACGAGGTCGTGATACTCGGTGGCACGTATTGTTTCCATATCCCTCCCTCGAAATCCGGGACGAATATACTTTCGCTTCGAAATACCACAATGGGGAGAAGTTCGTCGGTCACGAAGACGGAACCGTATAGAAAGAAGCGATACTCGACGCTCGACGGGAACGATTTCCGAGAAAGTGCGCCCACGCGGCGCTCGTAGCATGGCACGCGACAAACGGTACGCGGGCGCAGATAAAGATACGCTTTCAGTACTGTTAGGTCTATCGCCATGGTACGACGGGGACGATATCTATTCGAGCCCATTCCACTCGGTGTGTTTTAGAGCGAGTGACAGTTGTCGGGGTTGTGGACAGAAAATGATAATTTAGAGATAGGACGGAGAGGACATGGCCGTCAGATGTACTGGGAGGCGACGTTCATCGCCACCGCGAACGCCTTGGGTCCGAAAATCGCGAGCAGCGATTCGAAACAGAGCGACCCGATGGCGGAGAGGACGATGAAGTCCCGATCCCGCATTTCGCCGAATCCGGCCGGAACAGTCAACATGCCGCGGGTAAACGGGAGCGTGTTGCTCAGTGGAATCGCGACCGGGCCCCAGCGCTGAAACCAGTGGTCGAAGCGGTCGAGCGACGAATCGTCGATCCGGAACCACGGTTTTTCCAGGAGGTACTCGCGGCCGCCGCGTTTTGCGAGGAGGAACAGGGCATACTGACCGATGGTCGAGGCGACGACCGCGACGCCGACGATGAGGACGATCATGCGATAATCGCTAGACGAGCTGGCGAGCACGGCGACGCCGATCGGGACGACGGTTTCGCTCGGGGCGAAGTACAGCATCATCGCTCCTTCCAGGATAAAAATGAAGAACAGGGCGAACAGACCGTACTGGTGGAGCCACCGTTTTGCGAGCGTCTCGTCGCCGAACAGGAAGAGGAGGATTCCGGCGACAGCCGTGAGCGCGACGCCGCCCGCGAGCAGGAAAACGCCATAATCGGCGACGAACGTTCGGAGCGAGCGTGAATCCGTGGTGAACGACATCAGTGCCAAGCCGAAGACGGAAAGGATGAGGAGGGACGGGAAGGTCGTCTCGACCGCGACGAGCGAGGCGATATGCATCAAAACGGATATTGACGGGATGGGCTAAATGCGTTGTGACCCGTTCCCGGAGCGACGCGGTTTTGGGGATTCCGCCGGTAGCATGGATATGGACCTCACCGACCGTCCACGTCGGCTTCGTCGTGACGGAATCCGCGAGTTGGTCAGTGAAACGACCCTCGACGCGAGTGACCTCATCGCGCCCGTGTTCGTCGATGCGACGACGGACGAGCGAGTCGAGATCGAGTCGATGCCCGGACACGAACGCGTGCCGATCGACGAAAGCGTCGCACGAGTACGAGAGGTGCTGGAGACCGGTGTCCGTTCCGTGATGCTGTTCGGTATCCCGGAGTCGAAGGACGAGCGAGGGAGTCGCGCGTGGGCCGAGGACGGCGTCGTGCAGGAAGCGACGCGCCGAATCACGGACGAGACGGACGCGATGGTCATCACCGACGTTTGTCTCTGTGAGTACACCGACCACGGCCACTGTGGAATCGTGGAGGACCACGCCGCCGACGACCCGCGACTCACGGTGAAAAACGACGAAACGCTCGACCTCCTGCAAAAGGTCGCCGTCTCGCACGCGGAGGCGGGCGCGGAGATGGTCGCCCCCAGTAGCATGACGGACGGAATGGTTGGCGCGATTCGCACCGGGTTGGACGATGCGGGCTTTTCGGATGTCCCCATCATGAGCTACGCCGCCAAATATGAGTCGGCGTTTTACGGGCCGTTCCGTGACGCTGCGGACGGTGCTCCCGCGTTCGGGAACCGACGGCACTACCAGATGGACCCGGCCAACGCACGCGAAGCCATGCGCGAAGTCGAACTCGACGTCGAGCAGGGCGCGGATATCCTGATGGTCAAACCCGCACTGCCGTACCTCGACATCGTGCGGGACATTCGAGCGGAATACGACCATCCGGTCGCCGCATACAACGTTTCCGGGGAGTACGCGATGTTGCACGCCGCGAGCGAGAAGGGATGGCTCGACCTTCAGGAGACAGCGTTGGAATCCCTGCTTTCGATCAAACGCGCGGGTGCGGACCTGATTATGACCTACTTCGCGGAGGACATCGCCGACGAACTCGCGTAGCCGAAGACTCCCGAAACCCCTAAAGCCGCGATAGAGAACGTTTTCGGCCGAATAACCCCAAATCTCACGCGCATCGAGCGAGTAGAAGTGAACGGAAACGGTCGGCAAATATTGAATCGTCGTGAAACGTTTGTCCAGAAGTGGAACAACGAGTACCCAATTTCCGACCGTCTTACAACCTTAAATCGATTGTATGCGATAATAAGAGCGACGTTTGTCCAATTGAAGTCCATATAATTCGAATATTTTGACAACCAACGTTATATGGAATACTCCTGCTCTGTTGTACCATGACACAGAACACAGACAGGCAAGAATATTCGATATTCCTGGACAGTCTTCCAGACGATCTCGTCATCATCCCGACAGAGGGTAAGACGGATGAGTGACCTCGAAGTCATCGCACAGGGAATCAACCTCCTCTGGGTGCTCATTGCGACGTTCCTCATCTTCTTCATGCACGCCGGCTTCGCCATGCTGGAAGCCGGTCAGGTCCGCTCGAAAAACGTCGCCAACCAGTTGACGAAAAACCTCCTGACGTGGAGCGTCGGCGTGATGACTTTCTTTCTCGTGGGGGCGGCACTTTCGAGTATCGTCGGTCATCTGACCGGGGCGACCGGAGCGTGGTCGGTCGTCGGTGAGTTCGCCGCCATCCTCGCCCCGACCGACATCAATACGTGGGTCGACTGGCTGTTCGGTGCGGTCTTCGCTATGACCGCCGCGACGATCGTCAGCGGTGCAGTCGCGGGTCGGTGTAAGCTCCGCACGTACGTGGGGTACACCATCCTTCTCGCGGGAGTTTTCTATCCCGTCGTCGTCGGATTCACGTGGGCCGGTGGCTTCCTCTCGTCGCTCGGGTTTCACGACTTCGCGGGAGGGATGATCGTTCACGGGATGGGTGGCCTCGCCGGATTGACCGCCGCGTGGATCATCGGTCCGCGTCTCGGTCGGTTCGATGAGGACGGAACCGCGAACGTCATTCCGGGTCACTCGGTGACGTTCGCGGCCCTCGGAACGCTCATCCTCGCCTTCGGATGGTACGGGTTCAACGTCGGCACCGCTGCGACGGTGTTTTCGGTGAAAAACGGAACGATTTCGCTGGCCGCGTTCGAAACGGTCGGGCGGGTCGCGCTCGTCACGACGCTCGGGATGGGAGCGGGGACGCTCGGCGCGGGAGCGGTATCCCTGATACGCACCGGGAAGGTAGATACCCTCTACGTCGCAAACGGCTTGCTCGCCGGACTCGTCGGTATCACGGCTATCGCCGACGACATCGTGTGGCCGGGTGCGATCGTCGTCGGCCTGCTGGCGGGTGCGCAACTCCCGTTCGTGTTCGAGTTCGTCGAAAAACGGCTCCAAATCGACGACGTCTGTGCGGTGTTCCCGGTACACGGATCGGCTGGTATCCTCGGGACGTTGGTGTATCCGCTCGTCGCAGTCGGGACCTGGCAGAGTTTCAGCCTCGGAGCGGTGCTCTCGGGACTCGCAGTGCAAGCGACCGGCATTGCGGTGATCGGTCTTTGGATCGTCGGAGCGACCGTAGTGGTCTTCGGCGGTGCACGAAAACTCGGTCAGGCGCGTGTCACACCGCACCACGAGAAGGAAGGGTTGGACGCGAGCGAACACGGTGTCGAGACCTATCCCGAGTTCGGTCACGAGGGCACGCACGGCGTCGTTCCCGAAAGCCTGCGCACGGATGGTGGACGACCGAACAGCGGAAAGATAAAGCTCGTGACGGCCATCGTTCGCCCCGACAAGTTGGGAGACGTGAAACGGGGACTCGCCGAAGTCGGTGCCCCGAGCCTCACCGTCACGAACGTCAGCGGGCGGGGGAACCAGCCCGCCAAACTCGGTCAGTGGCGCGGCGAGGAGTACGTCGTTGACTTACACCAAAAGGTGAAGGTAGAGTGCGTGGTCGCCGATATCCCCGCCGAGGAGGTCGCCGAGGCAATTTGTGACGCCGCAACCACCGGCGAACCCGGAGACGGGAAGGTATTCATCCTCCCCGTAGAGGACGCGTATCAAGTTCGGACGGGGAAACAGGGACAGGATGCCGTGTAGAGAGGATAGCGACGAGACCGCTAGTTGAAGAGAAGATAGAGACGGGAGAAAGATAGAGACGGGAGAAAGAGAACGCGAATTGGAATTTTTCGAATGCGATACGGGATAAAATCCCTCGAACCGAAACCACGGGGCAAATCGATCGAATTCGTTACTCCGAATCGAACGTCTTCTCGGCCCATTTCACGGCGAAGGACGCACCGTGTTCGCGATAGGCCTGCGTGTCGAAAACGGCGAACGGAGCGGGTGGTTCGATACCGTGTTTGACGGCGCTACACGCGAACTCGGCGGCATCGGAGAAGTCAGTTCGTCCCATCGCCACCTCGCGGGTGATACCTTCCAGTCGCGGTTCGATTCGCTGGCCCGCGTCCTGCCACGCCTCGAACAAACGGGGGTGGGAGCCGTCCCAATCGGCAAACATCGCCCGCGTGTGCAAACCGACGTACGCATCACAGAGAGCGACGGCGAGTTGGTACGTGCTCGCCGCGTCGAGCGGAACCGTGTCGGCGAATTCGGCGTACTCTTCCTCGAAGAATTCGAGAAAATGCTCGGGCATGTCGAGTCCGACTTCGACCAGCGCCTCCGCGAGTAGGAAATCGATGAACTCCTCGGGTGACCCTTGCACCCGAGCTTTCACGAAGACGACGGGTGGGTCGGTCTGGTGGGTCCACGCCACGCTTCCGTCGCCGGGCATGCCGACCACGAGGTCGTTTCCGGCGAAGCGGCGTAGTAGCTCGGGAGCGTCGTCGGGTAGCCACTCGTCCGGTGCCGAAAACGGGCGCAGTTCGTCCGTCAGGAGCGCGAGGTCGTCCCGCGCCGGAATCGGGAGCGTCTCGAAATCGCGTTCGCAATCCAAGACGAGCGCGTTCGGTGCATACTCCTCCCGCACCGCCGCCACGTCTTGGGGAATGGTACGTTCGCGAAACATCACGCCGCGAGCGCGTATTGTGCGACGAGCACGATCGAGAGTAGTATCGCCAGAAGGACGGTACCGAGGACGATTTTTGTCGGAGTGTTCATACCCGTTTGTTTCCACTCGAACGCTTAAAATCTGGCTACTCGGCGCGGTACCCCTTCATTTCCACTCCAGATCGTCGTCAATCGCGTCGATTTCCGTCTCGGTGTCGAATCCATCTCGGTGTCGAATCCACGAGAAACGAACATGCGGCGAACGAATGAGGTGTGAGAACGGATCGAACGGCCCATCGTTTCGAGTGGAGCGGGAAGGTCGGTATGATGATTGGGGGGGACGGTGTGGCAGTTGCTTTGAAAAAAGAGGTTCGCTGGTTTGGTACGCATTATGTGCCGACTTCGGTGTTTGCAACCGTCGAGGTAACGAGACGGGCGACCCCGGATTCGAGGAGAAGCAGCAGGTTGTAACAGAGCGTCCCCCAGTGTCCGGGGATGAAAAAGCCCCAGTCGGACAGGAATCCCGGATTGAGTGTCGCCAAAATGCCGTAGCTCAACAGCAAGTTGCCCTACGTCGCGACGACGTGGACCATCGTGGCGACGATGAGTTGTTCGTCGTGATCCGAGTTCGGATCGGAAAACAGGTTCTCGAACGTCACGCTCGCCAGGATACCGAACGCGATCAGCGCACCGGCGACGTAACAGAAGATTTCCGGAATTCGC
>NZ_JBAWAC010000446.1:0-15677 GCF_049589095.1 Haladaptatus sp.
TCGTCAACGACCGCGTCTATCTCACTCGGGGGAAATCGACCGATAATGCTCCTGTGGCGACGCTCGAAGCGTACGATTTGGAGACGGGAAAACCGCAGTGGTCGTCCTCGCTCGACACGACGTTCACGTTCGGCGCACCGCTCTTCGACCTCCGGCCCATCTACCACGACGGGGTGTTGTACGTCAACGTCGACGAGCGGTTCATCAACGACCCACCGGTCGTGACGGACGACGCGATCTACGGCGCTGGACTGAACAGTCTCATCTGCTTCGAACACGACGGAAGCGAGCGCTGGGAGTTCGCACCCGACGGGCACATGAACTACCCGAGTACTCCGGCGGTGCTCGACGGGACGGTATATACGGTGACGGACAGAACCCTCGTCGCCCTCGATGCCGACTCCGGCGAGCAGTTATGGACGGGAGAGAGCGGGGAGGTGATGTCCAACGTCATCGCGACGGAGAACGAGATCGTACAGGCGGGAATCGGTGTGCAAGTTTTCGAACCGGACGGGACTGAACGATGGGCTGAGGACACCACTCAGAAGGCCAGCATCCGTCCCGCGGTCGACGATGAGACCGTGTACTGTGCGGACCTCGACGGAAACGTTCTCGCTCGGGAACTGTCGTCCGGAGACCTCCGGTGGCAACGGACGCTCCCGGAGCAGGAGTGGTCACAGGGGACGATTCCGGTCGTCACCGACAGAGCCGTGAACCTCCACCGAACGAACGGGGAGAAGACCACGGTGTATGCGCTGAACGCGGAGGACGGAAAAACGAAGTGGAAGATTTCGAAGAAAGGGACCCGTAGCCGAGGTCCGATTCTAGCACGGGACACGGTAGTGTTCACGACACAGTACACGCCCCCGAAGCAGCGCGAATCGAAAACCGTCTCGGACGGACTGGATACGACCAGTCAGTTGTGGACATACGACATCTGAGACGGGTTTTCTCGCCGCTCCCCACCCCATAGGTGGCCATCACCATTGTCCGTCGTTCGACTTCAGGCCGTACGAAACGCCGCGTAATCTACAATATCACGTCGATAACGTAGAATATTCCTGTTCAGTGGCAGGTAGGATATACTTGGAAAACTGAAAGGTCTGTGCCCTTTATCAGCGAGTCCGGCATAGAACGGAGGCGAGGTAGAGATGACCGAAAGTGAAACTAAAGAACACGTCGAATCGGAAGACCGACGCTCGTTCATGAAGAAAGGCGCGCTCGCGACAGGCGCGCTCGCATTGGGATTGGGGAGTGCAGGAAGCGCTTCGGCGCAGGGCCAGAACGTGTTGGTGTACACCTACGATTACCACCCGAACGTCGAGTTCCGCGTGGTAAACTCGTTGGAGAAGTCCACGACGGTTCGGTTGCTCGAAAAACCGGGTGGCGGCAACGTCTCCGAGATCAGCCAGCCGGACAACTACAACGGCTACATCATCCGCTACCTACTCGGTGGTGGCGACATGGGACAGGGACAGATCACCACGTTCATGTTCGCACAAGGTGTCTCGCTGAACCAAGGCGACACCCGGCGGTTCAGCGGCAACGCGTCGGTGTTCAGCAGCACGCTCAACCTGCTCAGCACGAACCTCGAAGGCAGCGGTGGTGGCGGGATGACGACGACCAGCAGCGGTAATTCGTCGTCGTCGTAATCCCCCATCCCATACGTTCGCCTTTTTGACGAGCGTTTCGGGAATCGACTTCTGACCACACACCTTTTGATAAAAATCGGCGACGCGAATCAGTCGTCAGCAGTGACTGGCTGACCGTGTTCGATATCGGTTCCGAGCACGTCGAGGAACTGTGAAATCCACTCGACGTGATCACCCCAGTCACGACCGGAAACGAGGTTTCCGTCCGTCGTCACGCCGTCGTAGTACTCGCCGCCCGCACCCTCCACGTCCGCTTCCAGCGCGGAGTACGCCGAACACGTCCGTCCCTCGATGACGTCCGCCGCCGCGAGAATCTGGGTCGCGTGACAGATGGCAGCGATGGGTTTGTCCTCGTCGTCGAAGTGCTGAACCGCCTCGATGACTTCGTCGTGCGTTCGGAGGTACTCCGGTGCTCTTCCGCCCGGCAGGACGAGACCGTCGTACTCCGTCACGTCGATGTCGTCGAACGACGCGTTGAGCGTGAAGTTGTGGCCACGGCTCTCCATGTACGTCTGGTCGCCGCGAAAGTCGTGAACCGCGGTTTTCACCGCATCGCCCGCGTCCTTTTCGGGGCACACCGCATCGACCTCGTGGCCGACGGCTTGGAGCGCCTGGAACGGTACCATTATCTCGTAATCCTCGCCGAAATCGCCGACGATCATCAGCAGTTTTTTGCCGTCCATTTCGCAGAGAGCTACGGTTGCAGAAGGCATAATCGTGCGGGTGGTCCGTTAGGACTCACGGATCATGTACGCCGTCTCCAACGGATAGCGTTCGTGGCGGTAGAGCGCGTAGTGAGCCGCGAGTGCAACCCCCAACAGGCCGAAGTTCCAGATGGGCGAGTCGTAGTAGATGACGTCGACGATGATCGGTTTGGCGTACACCGGCCAGAGCGGTTTCAGCGGCGGAGCGATGTCGGGGGCCGAGAGGAGGTCGGCGAACAGGTGACTCATCCCGCCGGTCAGAAAGCCGACGGTGGCGAAGGCGAACACCGCCTTCTCACCGATTTCGTCGCTTCGAACCCATCGACTGGCCTCGAAACGGGACGTAAGCAAGTACGCGGCGAGCGCACCGACGACGACGCTGAAGACGGTAACGAACAGAATCGTGTGCGTCACGCCGTGGTGGTGGACGCCTGGAATAACGTGCCGTAACAGCAGGTCGGAATCGGGAAGCATCGCGGTCACGAGCGTGAACGCCGCGAACGCGAGGCTCGCGCGTCGGCCCCAGAGAAACCACGCCGGAGCAGCAAACAACAATGCCATCGCGAAGTGACCGCTGACATCGACCATACGGACGAAACCGGTTGTCAGCCGTATATACGTTTTCGCCGATACGAAACGCGCCCCACTCTCGGGTGGGGCGAAAATGCAAACTCCATCGGTAAAGCGTGTCTCGATGGGCGGATCAACCGCGTCGCTTCAACCGTTGGCTGACAAACAGCGGGAGAAAAAAGCCGATGGCGAGGAGGACGAACGCCGTCAGTTCCATGCTGTGGGAAAATTCGTCCGTGATGATGGCGACGACGACTGCGAGGATGACGGCGAGAACGGTGATCTTCGTTGGGATGGCCATCAGTAGCGGTTCCTACACAGTTCTACAATATATAAATTTTCAGAGAGAGTCGAGAACGGAGTGATTCTCGTTCGAAACCGGTACCCGACCGACCACGATCGGAACAGAATATATTAGAACCAGTACACGATACGGGATCCTCGTAATCCTACCTGTCGCGTGATACCAGACGACAAAACCAAATAATCGACCATCCCATTTCGAAGGGAATGCAAATCGACTACGAGCGCGAACTTTCGGAGTTCGAGTGGGAAATTCCGGAGGGGTACAACCTTCCGGCGGTCATCGAGTCACACGCGGCGGAATTCGGCGAGCGGCGGGCGGTGAAGTTCCGCGACGACGAGGGGAACGAGGAGGAGCGAACCTACGCCGACATCCGGGACGACATGAATCGGTTCGCCAACGCGCTCGAATCGCTGGGCGTGGGCGAGGGCGACCGGGTGATCCACCTGTTGCCGCGCCATCCCGACGTGTTCGCGATTCAGCTCGGTGCGCTGAAGCGCGGGGCGATTCTGGTACCATGTTCGGCCATGCTGAAGCCCAAGGACATCGGATTCCGGGCCGACGACTGCGAAGCGACGGCGGCCGTCTGTCACGACGAGTTGACCGGCATGGTCGAACCAGTGATGGACGAGACGCCGCTGGAGACGTTGGTCATCCTCGACGGCGAAGGATCGGAGGAGTGGGAGTCCTTTTCGGCGCTCATCGACGGCGAATCGACCGAGCACGACGGACCGGATATCGGGGCGGACTCGCCGATGTCGATCAACTACACGAGCGGGACGACGGGACAGCCGAAACCCGTCCTTCACCGCCATCGCTGGATGCACTGCTTCGAGCGCGTCAACGGACGCTACTGGTGGGGCGTCGAGGAGGGAATGGACTTCTCGGACGAACTGCTCTGGGCGACGACCGGGACCGGGTGGGCCAAGTGGTTCTGGAGTCCTCTCGGCGTGGCGCTGACGACCGGCGCACCGCAGTTCATCTACCGGGGGGACTTCGACCCGGCGACGTTCCTCTCGCTACTGGAGCAAGAAGGCGTCACGCGACTTTGTGCGGTACCGACCCAGTACCGGATGTTCACACAGGAGGAGGACATGGCCGACTACGACCTCTCGCTGAAGGAGACTCTGTCGGCGGGCGAGCCGCTGAACCGCGAACCGATTCAGGCGTTCGAGGAGGCGTTCGGCGTGACGCCGCGCGACGGCTACGGCCAGACGGAAACCGTCGCGCTGGTGACGAACTACCCCGGAATCGACGTGAAACCGGGCAGCATGGGCAAACCGACGCCCGGCCTCGGGACGACGATCATCGACACGGTGGACGAGGAGGAAGTCGAGCGGGGCGAAATCGGCGAGGTCGCGGTGCCCGTCGATAGCCCGGCCATCTTCGACGGCTACTTCGAGAAACCGGAACTGGACGAGAAAACCTTCGCCGGGGAGTACTACCGAACCGGCGACTTGGCGAGCGAGGACGAGGACGGCTACTTCTTCTTCGAGGGCCGCGCCGACGACATCATCATCTCCTCGGGCTACCGCATCGGCCCGTTCGAAGTCGAGGACGCGCTAGTTGGCCACCCCGCAGTCGCGGAGGCCGCCGCCGTCGGCAGCCCGCACGACGAGCGCGGAGACGTCGTCAAGGCCTACGTCATCCTCGCGGAGGGCCACGAGGGAAGCGACGAGCTCGTGGAGGAGTTACAGACGTACATGAAGGAGGAGACTGCACCGTACAAGTACCCGCGACGGATCGAATTCGTGGACGAACTGCCGAAAACGTCGAGCGGGAAGATTCGCCGTATCGAACTCCGGCAGCAGGAAGTCTCGAAGTTCGGCAACTAATTCCCGATTCTTATTCGACTGCGTATCCCTTGTCCTGTAGTACGTCGATGACCCGCTCGCGGTGATCCCCTTGTAGTTCGATTGCCCCCTCGTGCACCGTCCCTCCGGTCGCCATCTTGCGTTTGAGTTCGGACGCGAGTTCCTTCACGTCCACTTCGCTCGGGTCGAACCCCTCCACGATGGTGACCGGCTTGTCGTAGCGCCGTTTCTCGGTTCGGATGACGAGGCGTTGCTCCGTTCGCCCTAAGTCTTCGTCGATGCCGAGTTCTTCCGGGAGTCCCGTTATGGAACTCAGGTCGTCTTTGTCGTTTGCCACGGCAGGGAGAAATATGCTATCCAGTACCTTGGCTCTGTCTCAAGTCAGTTCGTGGATATCAGTCCTGATTATCGTCAGTTCGAGCACTCGGACAGCCATTACTCGTGAGGTCCGTGAAGAACCCGATTCGTCCCGAGTTGTATTCGATTATCAGGTCGTTACAATCGTCTTTCGTCACCGTCACGTCGGCCCGTGAATCCTCGACTCGGACCGTGGCAGTGTATCGCGCCGGGTTCAGCCAGTAACCGGAAACGGTCGAGTGGCCGGACTTGTTTTTGCCGTCCGATGGGCCAACTCGCCGCGTGACTTGTGCGACGGTCGTTTCGTATCGCTTGAGTTCGACGTGGAAGTCGTGCGGTTTCGTGTCGTCGTTGATGAGTTCGAGGTTCCCGATTCTCGCGGCGGCGGAGTCGAGAACGTGAAGGCACCCTGCGGTCGACCCCACGACAAAGCCTGCAGAGCTAGCGAGGAGTGTCCGTCGTTTCATGGATATTGTAGAAATTCTTACATAATAGGTGTTTCTTCCCTGAATCTCAAACTTCTAAACCCGTCCCCTCCTCGTGGCAGGTATGGATAGAGTCGCAATCATCAGCGCGTCGATGACCCAGTTCGGGAAACGAGACGCGTGGATACGCGAACTACTGGCGGAGGCCGGGCAGGCCTGTCTCGACGATGCCGAAGTCTCGCCGCTGGACGTGGAACACCTCTACGTCTCGAACATGGCGAGCGGCGAGTTCGAAGGACAGACCGGCGTACCGAACGCACTGGCACACGACCTCGGCGCGCTCCCGGCGTACACGCAACGAATCGACCAGACGAGTTCCAGCGGCGGGGCCGGAATCTACGCCGCGTGGCAGTCGGTCGCCTCCGGCGCGAGCGACCTAACGCTGCTCGTCGGCGGCGAGAAGATGACCCACAAAACGACCGCTGAAGCGACGGACGTCATCGCCTCGCTGACTCACCCGGTCGAGTACAAACACGGCCTCACGCTTCCGAGTTTCGCGGGGCTGACCGCCCGGCGCTACCTACACGAGTACGACGCGCCGCGCGAGAGTCTGGCGAAGGTCGCAGTAAAGAACCACAAAAACGGCGTGGACAACCCGCACGCGCAGTTCCGCAAGGAAGTCGATCTGGAGACGGTGATGGAGTCGCCCATCGTGGCCGACCCGCTTCGCTTGTATGACTTCTGTCCCATCACGGACGGGAGCGCGGCGCTACTGTTCTGCCCCGAATCGAAGGCCAAGGAGTACACCGACGAGTACACCGTCATCTCGGGAATCGGCGGCGCGACGGACACCCACGTCGTCCACGAGCGCGACGACCCGACGGTGATGGGCGCGGCCGTCGAGAGCAGCGAACTCGCCTACAACATGGCAGAGCGAGGACCTGAGGACGTCGACGTGGCCGAACTCCACGACATGTTCACGATCCTCGAATTCCTCCAGAGCGAGGCCGTCGGCTTCTTCGAGCAGGGCGAGGGCTGGAAGGCAGTCGAGGAAGGCGTCACGGACCGCGATGGGGAGTTACCGATCAACACGTCCGGCGGCCTGAAGTCGAAGGGCCACCCGCTTGGCGCGAGCGGCGTCGCACAGGCCTACGAACTCCACCAACAGTTGCTCGGCAACGCCGGGGAACGGCAGGTCGATGCCGAGGTCGGCCTCGCGTGTAACGTCGGCGGGTTCGGTAATTGTGTCATCACCACCATCATGGAGCAAGCATGAGCGAAAATTCCAGATTTGAAGCGCACCGCTGTCCCAACGGCCACCTCTCGTACCCCGGCCACCCGCGCTGTCCGGAGTGCGCCGAACCACAGAAGGGGACGGTAGATTTGAGCGAGAGAACGGCGACCGTCATCACGTGGACGACCAGCACCGCGACCCCGCCCGGCGTCCGCCAACCCAACCACATCGCCATCGTGGAGTTCGACGTGGACGGCGAGTCGGTGCGCGCGGTCGGACAACTGACGAGCGACGGTGTCGAAATCGGCGACGAGGTGCGACCGGTGTACGCCGAGGAACTGCGCGACCCCGACGCCGGAATCCGGGAGCAAACGAGTCAGGAGTGGGACGGCTATCGGTTCGAACCGGTCGAGTAAGATAGTGAGTGACGTGTTTTGGTTTCTCGTGGTCGAAAATCCGGGGATTTGGGTACATCGTCCTCGTTCGGTCCCGATGAGAGAGCTCTGATTTTACCGAGAGAACACGACCGCCCCGCATCAAGTACCGAAGAGAGATACAAAAACCGATTATGCCGCAGAATCGCCGCTCTCGTCGACGTCATCACCATCGTCGGATTCATCGCCCGACGCATCGTCGTCTCCCGCTTCCCCATCCCCGTTCTCGGGGACACCCAGTTCGCTGCGAATCGATTTGAGTTCGGCGTCCACATCTACTTGCGGTGATTCCTCCTCGTCTTCCTCCATCTCCTCCTCCCCGGCGTTCGCGATTTCACGTCCTTCGTCGGCCTGCTCGGAGCCAACGGTAACCTCCTCGCGGATGTCGTCGCTGAGTCGGCGGGCGTCTTCAAGGATTCTACGCGCGCGGGGTTCCTCCGGAAGGCCGCCTTCCGTAAGAGCACCTTCCACGTCGTTCAGGGTATCTTGGAGGCGGTCGAGGGTGGCCCGACTAGCGCGTCCGGCGCGGGCGCTAAGGTCGGAGCGGGCCTTCTCGGTCGGGTCGTACTCGGGATCGACGAGGCGGATTATCTGCTGGAGGGCTTTGAGCGCGCGAACGTTTGCCTCCAGCATGGTGATGAGCGTCGGGATGGCGTACTCGCCGGTAAAAGAGAGCACTTCCCGCGGAGTCGGCGGGCGCGGGAGTCCGAGTGGGCCACGCGGCGGTCGGCCGAGTTCGGTCTGGAGGCCGCGAAGCGTGGTTTCCAACTCCTCGATGCGATTTCCGAGGTCCTCTCTGTCCTCCCGGTCGTCGTGGCCACTTCGGTCGTCGTGGTCGTCCGGGTCGTTCGACATGGCTGACCCTACACACCGCAGAACAAAAGTATTGGTCGGTCGGAAAGAGTCAGAAATGCTCCCGCAGGTAGACGTCCTCCTCCGGGAACAGAGCGGCGAGATCGTCACGGGCGTCGCCTTCGTGAACGTCCAGTTCTCCGAATCGCTCGGCGTCCTCGACCGAGTGGTATCCAGCGACCAACTGCGAGAGCGTGTTCACGTCGATGGTCACGTCCGGGTCGGCGTCGGTCCGGTCACACCGAACGACCCCGTTCGTATCGAGTTCGAACGTCCCGTCGTTCCACCCGACCAGCGGGTCGGTGACGCGGAGGACGACGCCGGTTTCCGCGTCGTAGGAGATGGTTTCGAGCGCTCGGGGGACGTCCACGAGGCGGAACATCGGCCCGGTTCGAATTTCACACTCCACGTCGCGCGGGTTGGCGACGATGTCAAGCAGGTCGGTGCTTTCCGGGACGAACAGGAACTCCACAGTCTCGACCTGCGAGTCGTGGTATTGGACGAACCTGAGGAGGTGACGGTAGGCCTCGTCGTCGGCGGATGCCGTCTCCCACACCTTGAGTCGTTTACCGTCGTCCTCGTCGTCCACGCTGTAGACGATGTAGCTTCGTGCCTCGCCGTCCCGTAGCCACGCGTACACGTAGGGGTCCTTCTTCCAGCCCTCGAACACTCGCTCGCGCCACCAGTCCTCCGTTCGATCGACGCTGAGGGCGTAGTTCTCACCGTAGGCGTCGAACAGGGCCACGAGCAGTTCCCAGTCGTCGGCGTCGAGGCGACGGAACTCGCCCGCCGCTTCGGTACCCAAATCGAGCGCGTCCGGCGTGGTCTCGTATCGCGTGTACTTGGCCACCGTCGCCCACCCGTACTTGCCGTAGAACTCGTACGAGAAGGGCCAGAGGGCCGAGAAGTACACCTCCTTCTCACGGTACTCGGCGAGCGATTCGGCGAGCATCTCCCGCACCAACCCCCCGTGGCGGCTTTCGGGGGGTGACGCGACGGCCGAGAGACCGGCCATCTGGTGCCAGTCGCCGCGGACGTTCGTCGTGAACCAGTACTGTTTGCAGACACAGAGCAGGTCGTCGCCGTCGAACATTCCACGGCGGTCGCCGAGGTCCGAGTTGCCGTCGTCCTCGTCGTTGTCCGGACCTTCCTCGGGTTGAAAGGCGTAGCGGAGAAGTCGCTGATACTGATCCTTGTATTCGACCGGCAGCGGGCGATAATCGGACATAGTTGGCGATTGTGAGGAAGCGAGAAATAGGTTCGTGTCGAACGGATGAATTCTATTTCGCTATATGAAATTGGAAAAATGGGATCAAGAGTTGGTAGTTTCGATTTCGACCAGTTTTCGTGATTTTGCAGGGCTGAAGCGATGTCGGCATCCACCGTCGAGAGGAGATGACACGCGCGGGGTGACAGTGACGACAGCAGGAGCGAGTACCTGCGGAGACGGCCAAGCGTAGCGGCCGTTCCAGGTGACGAGCGGGGAGAAAAGGCGGCAACGCCTACGACTTCGACGGGCTACGTGTCAGTAGCTCTCTCGAAGAGACGGCAAACGGGACCCTGCTCTCCGAGGTCGCCGCCGTCATTCAAGGGTGACGATGAGTTCCTCTAGGCCGTAAACGTCGCTCGGCGACCGTTGGAGGTCGTTCGTGGCGACGTCGGTAATCTCGAACCGGTCGAAGAGAGCGGAGAACCCGACTTCCGCTTCGAGACGAGCAAGCGGTGCACCGAGGCAGTAGTGAATTCCGTGCCCAAACGCGAGGTGGTCGTTCGGACGACGCGACGGGTCGAATTCATCCGGTGAGTCGAAGTGGCGGCCGTCACGGTTCGCGGAGCCGAGCCACGCGACAACGTGGTCCCCGGCCTCGATAGCTTCTCCACCGAGTTCGATGTCCCGACGCGCGACCCGGTTCCCGTCCTGAATCGGCGAACGATACCGGAGCACCTCTTCGACCGCTGACTGCAAAGAGACTGCACCCGTCTGGACATCGTCGAGGACATTGTGTTCGTGAAAGGACCAGATGGCGTTCGTCAGGAGGTTCGTCGTCGTGACGTTCCCTGCAAGAAGGAGGAGAGTACAGAGCGAGATGGCTTCCCGTTCGCTCAGCGCCGACTCGTCCTCTCCGGCCGTCGCGATAGCGGTCAAGAGGTCGTTTCGGGGGGTCTCACGGCGGTCAGCGAGTCGCTCTCGAAAGTACTCGCTCATCTGCATCATGGCCTCCGGTCGCGTCAGGTCGTTCCGGTCTCCCGGTTCGCTTGCTACGTCAGCGACGGCATCGGACCAGCGTTTGAACGTCGCGCGTTCCTCGCGGGGGACACCGAGTACGCCCGCGATAGCGTCTACGGGGAGGGGGTAGGAGAACGTCTCGACGAGGTCGACTCGTCCGGGTTCAAGGTCGGCGACGAGTTCGTCGGCGATCGCTTCGACGCGCGGGCGGTACGACCGAATCGCGTCGGCTTGGAAATGCTCCGCGACGACGGAGCGGATTCGGTCGTGTTTCGGGGGATCGGTCGAGACGAGCATCTCGCCGAACGAATCTCGTTCGGAGTCGCCCTCGGTTGATGGAGCCGCGTCGCGACCTTCGTCCGTGTCGTCACCCGGCTGGAAGTCCATCTTGGAGGAAAATAGTTCGTCCTCGCGAACGATACGTTTGACGTCGTCGTAGCGGAAGACGTCCCAGACCTCGCGGTCGGGATCATATCGGACGGGGCTCTCGTCGCGCATCTCTCGATACCACTCGTATGGTTCCAGTCGCGCATCGTCGCGTAGTTCCTTCGCCGGTCGGTCCAGTTGGGGTTCGGTCGAATCGTCGGCCATACCCAACCGAACGTTCGGTTGGTATGTAGGTTTTCCGGAGTCGAGCGAACGTTCGGTATGGTTCGTAGTCCACTTAGAACGCTACTGCTGGCAGATACCCGAAACCGAAGCGCGTGAGAGGAAGCAACAGAATGTTACGAACTCGATACGAGATTCAGGAATCAGACCGCAACGACACCGAGTGCGACATCGATGGCGGCGAGGACGAACAGCTCCGTACCCGAGGAACACGTCCAGCATCGGCGACCGGATATCGGAACCGACGACAGTGAAACCCGCGTTCCATAGCGCAGGCAGGAGGTCGGACAGGCCGGATTCGTGGTCGAAACGCGCACGCGAACCGGCGTCGAGTTCTCGACGCTCTCGGTTCCTATTTCTCCGGGAATCGGCAGTAATCGGTCTGAAACGTGCCGCGTGAAGACCCATTTCGTAGACGGATTCGTCGAACTTCTCCCAATAGAATTCATCGACGAGTGTCCCGTCGTCGTCCACGACCGCACGTTCGAAAAGAGCGGGATGTCGTAGTCGGCCATATCGAACAGTTCGGCCTCGTGTCCCGCCTTCCGAAGCCGAGTGGTAACGTACCGAGCGGCGTGAATCGACTGCCGACCGTTTCGAACCGTTCCCTCGATTACGAGTACCGTGAGTGGCGATGTGGTGTGGCTCCGCTGTTATCGCGTGCCTCGTTCGTCGTCATACAGGGGGATGGTGCCGACAGGGGGACGAAAATTGTCGTGAATATATTCACCTGTGACGCTGAAAAAGATCCGGTCCCGATGGCCGAGTCCAACCGCTTCGACGTTGACCGTGTTACGATTTGCTTCCCCAACCGAACGAGAGCCATCCGCCGTCAGGGTGGAGAATCTCGCCAGTCATGAAGTGTTCACCCTCCGCGAGGAACGCCGCGCAGTTGGCGACTTCCTCGGGCGTTCCGAACCGGCCGACGGGCGTGCGGTCGATGACGTCGTCCTCGTCGAAGCCGATCTGGTCCTGGGCGTCGCCCACCATTTCGGTCCGGATGTAGCCGGGCGAGATGGCGTTGACGAGAATGTCGTGTTCGGCCCACTCGACGGCCAAACAGCGCGTGAGGTTGTTCACGCCACCTTTAGACGTGTTGTACGGTGTGCGACCAGTCTGTCCCTGTTCGCCCATCATGCTGGAGATGTTGATGATGGCCCCGCCCGTTCCCTGTTCGATCATCTGCCGACCGGCCAACTGTGCACCGCGGAACGGGGCGGTGAGGTTCACGTCGATGACCTTCTGCCAGTCCTCCATCGCCATCTCCTCGGCCGGGCCACGGATGTTGATACCGGCGTTGTTCACCCACACGTCCAGCGAACCGAACTCCTCGACGGTTCGCTCGACGAGGGATTCGAGCGAATCGCCATCCGTCACGTCGGCTTCGATCGCGAGGAGGGATTCGGCCTCCGCATCGGTTTCGTCGGCGATTACCTCGGCGGCCTCCGCCGCACGCTCTTCCGAACGGGAGTTGACGACGACGTTCACGCCGCGGGACGCGAACTCCCGTGCGATAGCGTTCCCGATACCACTACTCGAACCAGTCACGACGGCAGTCTTGCCGTCGAGTGTGTTCACCATGGTTGAGTGCTCGCCCCCCTCGCTTTTTATTTTTCCGGAAATCCCATTGTGATTTCCACGTTTGCCGCATAAAATGGGTGAAAAATTGTGAAGATTCCTGAAGAAGGGGAGAAAATCTCAATCCGTGAGAACGGTAACCGGGCCCTCGAAGTCGAGAATGACTCCCTGTGTCGCGTCGCCGAAGAGGGCTTTGCCGGTCGGTGACCGCTGGCGGCCCGTCAGGAAGACGTGGTCACAGTCGTACTCCTCGGCCGCATCAAGTATCTTTTCGGCTTTGTTGCCGAGGAATCCCGTCACCTCGTACTCGACGTCGAGTTCCGAGAGCACTTCGTCGCCGATGTCGCGGGCGAACTGGGTCGCCCCCTCCTCGGCTTCACCGACCGTGTAACTCGCCGAGCTACTCATCAACGATTCCATGGCGTCCCGACGAGCGCCGTACTCCTGTTCGGTCGTGATATGCGTCAAAATCATGTCGGCTCCCACTCCTTCGGCAATGGTTCCCGCTTCGTACGCGAGTTCTTTTGCCGTTTCCGTCGGTTCGACGACCACGAGTGCACGTCCCATATCGGATACCAATAAACGGCTAACAATAAAACCAGCGTTCATTTACATAGTAAAAGAATAATACAAACTAAATCAAATACTTTTATCTTTTATCAACGATGTTTATTAAAATGGCACATTTAAAGGAAAATGTTTTCAATGAACATCAATGACATGGAGTCGCAATCTATGGCAATTGAATTGGCACAGAGTCCGCTGCTCACGTTCGCAGTCGGGCTTGTTTTGGTCGTCCTCTTACTCGTCGTCTGGGACCTCCCGGCGTTCGTCGGATTGGCAATCGCCGCGTTCGGTGTTGGACTCCTCAACGCAGTGTTCGTCGCCGACTTCACGTTCGCCGATGCGGCGTCGAAGACGGCGACCGAGTTCGGGAACGGTATGGCAGGTATCGGTATCCCGATTCTGATGGCATCGGTCATCGGCAAATCGATGCTCGAAAGCGGTTCCGCCCAACGTATCGTCCGGGGATTCCAGTCAGCTGTCGGAAAAGAGAATTCGGACATCGCGCTGTGGGGTAGCAGTACCGTACTCGCCATCCCGGTGTTCTTCGACAGCGTGTTTTACTTACTGGCACCACTCGCGCGTTCGATGCGTGCGCGAGTGGGGGATAATTACGCGCTGTACCTCATCGTCGTCGGTGCCGGTGCATCCGTGGCTCACGTGTTCGTTCCGCCGACACCGGGCCCGCTGGCCGTCTCCGACCAGCTCGGTATTCAAAACCTCGGACTCACCATCCTGATCGGTCTGCTGGTAGCCATCCCATCGGCAATCATAGCCGGTCTGGTGTACGGCCGCTGGCTAAACAAGCGAATCGACATCCCCCTTCGGGACGCGATGGGAACGACGACGGAGGAACTTCAGGAGCGTGCGAATCGAAGTTCGGACACGCTTCCGAACTTCCTCGAATCGGCACTCCCCATCATCCTCGCCATCGGACTCGTCGCCGCGTACACCATCGTGGACACGTTCAAGAAACCGTATCCGGTCCTCAGGCCGCTCCAACCCGTTGTCGCGTTCGTCGGTGACAAGAACGTCGCGCTGACCATCGCCGCCATCGCGGCGGCGTACACCTACCTCCGCTGGTCCGACCTCTCGCGCTCGCTCTGGGAGGAAGAACTCACGGATGCACTGAAAAGCGGCGGGAACATCGCCGCCATCACCGCGATGGGTGGCGCGTTCGGTGCGCTTCTAGCCGCGTCCGGAATCGGCCCGTACATCGCTGACCATTTGCAGGGACTCGGCATCGGCCTGTTGGTGACCGCATGGCTCGTAGCGGCCATCGTTCGCATCGCACAGGGTTCCGCGACCGCCGCGATGCTCACCGCCGCGGGAATCATGGCTCCGCTGACCGGACAGCTTTCGGTTAGCCCGGTTTACATGGTAATGGCCATCGGCGCTGGCGGAAACATCTGCTCGTGGTACAACGACTCGGGATTCTGGCTCGTCAAAGAGATCGGCGGTCTCACGCAGCGTGAAACTCTACAGACGTGGACGATGGTGACGACCATCATCTCCATCACCGGCCTCGTGACGGTACTCGTGCTCTCGACGATCATTCCGCTGGCGTAAGCAGCGGTTTCGGCAACTATCACGGATTTTTCGGAGTCGTGCCGGTAGCAAGACAGTCTCACATGCGCTCGGCTCAAATGATAGACTGCGATTACATGGTCCCAGAAATCGTCTTTGAAACGGAGTACTGCGGCCCCTTTTCGGGAACGGACGAATAAAAAGAGCGGCGACTACAGAACTATCGAGAACTACAGCACCATCGAGAGGAACTGTCGCGCGCGGTCGGTGCGCGGATTTTCGAAGAACTCCTCCGGCGGTGCGGTTTCGATGACGCGTCCGTCGGCCATGAGGACGATTCGGTCGCCCACCTCGCGGGCGAAGCCCATCTCGTGGGTGACGACCATCATCGTCATGCCCTCGTGTGCGAGTTCGCGCATGACGCCGAGCACCTCGCCGACGAGTTCGGGGTCGAGCGCGCTCGTCACCTCGTCGAACAGCATGACGTGCGGGTCCATCGCCAGCGCTCGGGCGATGGCGACGCGCTGTTGTTGCCCGCCCGAAAGCTGGTTCGGGTAGGAGTCCGCTTGGTCGGCGAGGCCGACGTCGGCGAGGAGTTGTTGACTCCGCTCTTCGGCGTCCATCTGGGACAGTCCCTTCACGTCCATCGGCGCGAGTGAGACGTTCTCCAGCGCGGTCTTGTGCGGGAAGAGGTTGAAACTCTGGAACACCATGCCGATGCGCTGGCGCAGGAAGTTGATATCGACATTCGGGTCGTTGATGGACTCGCCCTCGATGCGGATGTCACCGCCCTGAATCTCTTCGAGGCGGTTCGTGCAGCGGAGCA
>NZ_JBAWAC010000447.1:0-5597 GCF_049589095.1 Haladaptatus sp.
GATTCAAGTTTTCGAGCGTTGTCGGCGAAATCCTCGCCGACCTCGCCGCTGAGGGGGAGACCGACCATCCCATCGGGATGTTCGAGTTGGACCGGTTCGAGTGACGATTCGAGTCGGACTGTTTCGAGCGACGGCGTCCCGCTCGTCACCCTCGAATCGGGTACCTAATTTCAATACCTGTCTTATCTCACATTGACCCTTTTCACCCGGTCCGACGGACGTTCATGTGACAAATGAGTGCAAATAGCACACTTCCCGACGAAGTCGGGACGCTCGTCGTGGGAGCCGGTTGTGTCGGCTGTAGCGCGGCGTATCACTTGACGGAACTGGGCCGCGAGGACGTCGTCGTCGTCGATCAGGGACCGTTGTTCGAGACGGGCGGATCGACGTCCCACGCACCGGGGTTGGTGTTTCAGACGGCCGATAACAAACTGATGTCGAAGATGGCCCAGTACACGCGGAACCTGTACGAGGACCTCGACGGCTTTCGGACGTGCGGCGGCATCGAAGTCGCCTACACGGAGGATCGATGGGAGTTCCTCAAGCGGAAGCGCGAGTGGGGCCGCTCGTTCGGCGTCGAGGACGGGGAACTGTTGTCGCCGTCAGCGGTCGAGGAGCGCGTTCCGCAGGTGAACGCGGACGCCATCCACGGCGGTTACTACGTCCCCACGGACGGGAAGGCCCACGCGGTCGACGTTTCGGAGACGATGGCGAACCTGGCGCGCGAACGCGGTGCCGAATTCTACGGGAACGCGAAGGTCACCGACCTCGACGTCGATGACGGCGAGATAGACGCCGTCGTCACCGAACACGGCCGTATCGAGGCCGACGAGGTGCTTCTGGCGACGAACATCTGGGGGCCGCTGTTCGGCGAGATGGTCGACGTCGACGTCCCCCTCAAACCGTGTGCTCACCAGTACCTCGTCTCGGACGCCATCGACGAACTGGCCGGTTCCGAGCGGGCAATCGAACAGCCCATCTTGCGCCATCAGGATCGCTCGCTGTACTTCCGCCAGCATGGCGACTCGTACGGCGTCGGGTCGTACAACCACGAACCCCTGCTCGTCGAACCCGAGGACATCTACGGGCCGGAGAAACTGGACGACCTCGGCCTGAAATATCCCTCGCTCCGGGAGTTCACGGCCGAACACTTCGTCGAGAACACGCATCCCGACCACGAGCAGACGGCGGCCGACGCCGCGAGCGAACTGATTCCGGCGTTCGAGGACTGTGACTGGGAAACCCAGATGAACGGGATGTTCTGCTTCACCACCGACGGAATGCCCATCTTGGGCGAAACGGAGGACATCGACGGGTTGTGGTGGGCGCTCGCCGTCTGGGTCACCCAATCGGGCGGCGTCGGGAACATCGTCGCCGAGTGGATGGCAAACGGTACGCCGCGACTCGACGGCGAGCGGGTGGACGTGACCGGCGCGTCCATCGACCGATTTCAGGGACACCACGGGTCCGACGGGTTCGTCCGCGACCGGGCGGCCCAGCAGTACCGAGAGGTCTACCAACTGACCCATCCCCGTAACCAACCGAGGACAAGACGCGGACTGCGCCGAAGCCCGTACTATCCGCGCCAGCGGGAACTCGGCGCGGAGTTCTACGACAGCGATGGCTGGGAGTCGCCGCAGTGGTACGAGGTGAACGAGGCACTGCTCTCCGAGTACGACGTTCCCGACAGACCCGATTGGCTCGGGAAGAACTGGTCGAAGGCCCACGGGGCGGAGCACCAGGCCGTGCGCGACAGGGTCGGATTGTACGACCTCACCTCCTTCACGGCCATCGAGGTACGCGGTTCCGGCGCGGAACGGTTCCTGCAGGGATTGCTCTCGAACGACATCGACGTCTCGCCCGGTCGGGTGCGCTACACGACGATGCTCAACGAGGACGGCGGCATTTTGGCCGACTTGACCGTCTCCCGCCTCGGCGAGGACCGATTCTTAATCCTGACCGGCGGCGGTAGCTCGGGAACGACGCAGGGTCGCTGGATTCGAGACCACGCTCCCGACGACGGAACCGTCGAGGTTGTGGACCGGACCTCCGCTCGGTGCGGCCTCGGCGTCTGGGGACCGAAGGCGCGAGAGACCCTCGAAGGCGTAGTCGAGACGGACATCTCGCACGACGCCTTCCCCTTCTTTTCCTGCCAGGAGACGTACGTCGGGGGCGTTCCGGTGACGATGCTTCGCGTCTCGTTCGTCGGTGAACTCGGCTGGGAACTGTACGCTCCGCAGGAGTACGGCGCGCAGTTGTGGGACACCGTCTGGGAGGCAGGCGAGGAACACGGCGTCCTCGCGATGGGCGACGCGACGCTCAACTCGATGAGCATGGAGAAGGGGTTCCGGTTGTGGGGGACCGACATCTCGCCGGAGTACAATCCCTACGAGGCGAACATCTCGTTTGCGGTGGACATGGAGACGGAGTTCGTCGGGAAGGAGGCGCTCGCCGAGGCGGCGGACGCCGGTATCGACCAAAAACTCGTTCCCGTCACGCTTGACGAACCGGGTATCGTCGTGGGCACGGGCCACCCCATCGTCGACGGCGACGAGGTGCTGGGGTACACGACGCGCGCCGATTACGGCTACACTATCGACGCCGGTATCGCCTACGCCTACCTGCCGACGGCGTACGCCGACGCCGGTCGGTCGGTCGATGTGGAGTACGAAGGCGAGCGATTTGCCGCGACGGTTCGGAACGAACCGCTGTTCGACCCCGACCGGGAGAAGATACTGCGCTGACCGGGGACGGAGAACTACGGATGACTACCAACACGTCGGAACGACTCCCGTTTTCTGCTATCGAACAGGCCATCGACCGACTCGACGATCCGTCGGTCGTGAAACGAACGCCCGTCGAGCGAAGCACGTCCCTCGACGACCGAACCGGCGGCGAGGTGTCCCTGAAGATGGAACACCTCCAGTGGACCGGGTCGTTCAAGACGCGCGGGGCGTACAACAAGATCGAACGCGACGTGGTTGGAACGGAGGTCGACCGCGTCGTCGCGGCGAGCGCCGGCAATCACGCGCAGGGCGTGGCGCTGGCGGCGACCGAACTTGGCATCGATTCGACCATCGTGATGCCGAAGACCGCCCCGCAGACGAAGATCGACGCGACGAGGGGATACGGCGGCGAGGTGGAACTGGTTGGACAGGACTTCCGCGAGGCGATGAACCACGCACAAGGCCTCGCGGAAGGGGGTTCCGCGGAACTCATCCACGCGTACGACGACCCGGCGATCATCGCCGGACAGGGGACGCTCGGCGTCGAGATGTACGAGGACCTCCCGGACGTGGACACCGTCGTCGTTCCCATCGGCGGCGGCGGCCTCATCTCCGGCATCGCGACGGCGTTTTCCGAACTGTCCCCCGAAACGCGCATCGTCGGCGTGCAGGCCACCGGCGCGGCGACCGTTCCGAGTAGCCTAGACAAGGGGATGCCACAGACCCTCGACTCCGTCGACACCATCGCGGACGGTATCGCCACCGGCGGCATCTCCGAGTTGACGCTTTCGCTCATCGACCGACACGTCGACGAAATCGTCACGGTGACCGACAGCGAAATCGCGCGGGCGGTCCTCTTCCTGCTCGAACGGGCGAAGCAGGTGGTCGAAGGTGCCGGTGCGGCGAGCGTCGCCGCCATCATGGGCGAAGCCCTCGACGTGGAAGGGGAGACGGTGATGCCGTTGCTCTGCGGCGGGAACCTCGATATGACGATGTTACAGACCGTGCTGGTCCACGCGCTGACGAACCGCGAGCAACTCCTCCGCCTTCGCGTTCGTATTCACGACCGACCCGGCGAGATGCGGGAACTGTCCGGCATCATCGCGGATCACGGGGCGAACATCCGAAACGTCCGACACGACAGGTCGGCCCCCGAACTGGACGTCGGCGAGGCGTATCTCGTCTTCCAGGTCGAAACGAGCGGCACCGGACAGGCGAGGAACATCATCCGCTCGATACGCGGTCACTCCTACGAGGTCGTCCACGTCAACTCCTGATCCTTATGGACTTTCTGATATCCCGAACAGTTGCTCACCGTGCGTCGGATACTCACCGATCTTGTAGGTCGGAGGGTTTTAAATGAAACCTTACGAAGCGAGATTACGGTAAAACGAAACGGCCGTTAAATTTTCATCAGTGCTTAAGTACACCACAGCATACGAACACGAGCTATTATTATCGATTCTCAAGAGAAACGTATGTAGTATTGTGTCATGGTATGACAGGGCACGGATTCGCGCACGCCGTCGAATCCGTTTCGTTCGTCCATCGTCCCGGGTCATGATCTGACGATCGTGATACAACCGGTTCGGAAATCACCGTCGAGGGGACCGCGATTCGCCGGGAGCAGAAGACATCGTCGCCGACCGCTCGAACGACGCAGTACGGCGTACTGCACACTCCGAGAGGAGTATGAGCAACATGAGCCAACAACAAGGTTACCTTCGCGAGTTCGTAGACGAGATCGATCCGCTGGTGTTCGGGTTCGGAATTCTGACCGCGGTTGCGTTCCTTCTGTACGTCGCAATCGTCGGCCCGGAGGCGGCAGGAACTGCAATGAAACGGGTCAACCACTGGTTGTGGTCCAACTTCTCGTGGTTCTACCTCTGGGCGATGTTGATATTCGTCGGATTCACGACGTTCCTCATCTTCGGCCCGTGGGGGAAGATCAAACTCGGGCCGCCCGACGCGGAACCGAGACACAGCTTCCTCTCCTATTTTGCGATGTTCTTCTCCGCCGGAATCGCCGCCGGAATCGTCTTCTGGGGTCCAGCGGAGGCCATCTTCCACTACGGGAGCGGCACGCCCCTCGCCGGTGCGGACGCCCCCGCGAAACAGCGTATGTTGGGGTCGCTTCAGTACACGTTCTTCCACTGGGGCATCTCGGCGTGGGCGGCCTACCTCATCGTCGGCGTTCCCATCGGCTACTACGCGCACAAGCGGGGTGCGCCGTTCAAGTTCTCGACCGTCATCGCGCCGATCGTCGGCGTCGATAACTTGGACGACAGCTACTTCGCGCGCGCCGTCGACCTCATCGCGGTGTTCGGGACGATGGGCGGCATCGCCACGTCGCTCGGGTTCATCGGCCAACAGTTGCTGATGGGGATGGACTACCAGTTCGGGTCGGCGCGGACGCCGTCGCAGGCGGCGTCAGCGCTTCCGATCGATATCTTCGGCATCCAACTCGGCGACCTCGGAATCATCCTCGTCATCATCGGCGTGACGACGGTGTTCACGCTCTCGGTCATCAGCGGCGTCGAGAAGGGTATCAAACGGCTATCGCAGTTGAACGTCATCGTGTTCGTCCTGCTGGGGGTGTTGGTCTTCTGCATCGGCATCTACAACGGGATGGCCTCGTTCGTGCTCAATCTGGGGACGCAGGCCGTCGGCCGGTATCTCAATCAGTTCATCAAGATGAGCCTGTTCACCGGCGCGGCGACGGGGTCGTCGTTCGTCGGGGCTTGGACCATCTTCTACTGGGCGTGGTGGTTCTCGTGGGCACCCTTCTCCGGAATCTTCCTCGCGCGGATTTCGTACGGACGAACCATCCGCGAAGTGACGTTCGTCGGCGTCGTCGCGACGACGCTGGCG
>NZ_JBAWAC010000448.1:0-4624 GCF_049589095.1 Haladaptatus sp.
CCTCCAGCGTCACGACTCGGCGCTGTGCGTGGGCGTACGACCGTCCGAGGGCGGTCGCCGCCGCGTTGAGCGAGCCGTGTTCGTCTATCGCCCGAAGCAGTTGCACGTCCCGTGCGTCGAACGTGACATCGCCGGAGACGAGTTGTGCGTCGAACGTCGCCCGTGGCGTCGCGTCGTCCATCGTCAGTACCTGTCGTACCGCTCGGTACATCAGTTCTCCGGGCTACCGACGGATCACGATGCCCGTTCGAACTGCTCTTCCGCCTCGCGAAGTCGTTCCAACCGTGTTTCGAGCGACGGGTGGGTTTCGAGCCACGGCGTGTCCGCGTCCGCCGAATCCGCTCCGGCCACGTCGGTCGCCATCGAGAGCGGGACGATGGCGCGTTCCGGCGGGATTTCGTAGGCGTCTCGCATGTCAGTCGGCGGGCACGCCGCCGTCGCGTCGTACAGTTTCCGGAGCGCCGAGGCGAGTTCGCCCGCGTTCCCGGTGATTCGAACCGCGCCGCGGTCGGCGGCGAGTTCCCGATAGCGCGAGAGGAGCGCGAGCAGGACTCGTCCGACGAAACTGAAGACGGCCGAGAGCGCATACGAGAAGGCGAAGAACAGGCCGACGAGCGGATGGGCACCTCGCTCGGCGTCCAACGCCCAATGTCTGTCCGCGTACTTTCGAACCCGCAGGGCGACACGCAGGGGAAGCGACGCGAGGGTGACGACGAGGAAATCCCGGTGGCGAACGTGGGCGAACTCGTGTGCGAGCACGGCTTCGAGTTCGTCGGCCGAGAGCGTCTCCACGAGCGCCGTCGTCACGACGATGGTCGCGCTCTCGGGCGAATACCCGGTCGTGAACGCCGTCGGAACATTCGAGGTCCGACACTCGATGTCCGGTCGAGGAACCGACAGATGGCTGGCGATTTTCGTCGCGCGCGCCTCGACTTCCGTGGGGACTTCGACGACGACGGGTTCGTCGTCTCCGTCCTTCGGGAAGCCCGTCAAATCACTGTTCGCGTAGCGTTCGATGACGTAGAAGCCGAGCACGCTCGATCCGCCTGCCAATCCCGCCATGATGAGGACGGCGGTCATCGTCGTTCCGGTAAAGAGCGCGACGAGGCGTGCTCCCGCCGTAACGATGAGCCAGAGTGTCGCCGGAATCGCAATCGCGAAGAGGACGACGAGACACAACGTGGCGACCATCCGAACCTGCAACCCCCGATCCGGTTTCCACTCCATACGATGGCGTATGTTCTCAGCGATGATGAAATCTTTCTGCGATGGCGAAAAATCGAGTCGGAACCGGGGTCGTCCGCGAAATTCGCTCAGTCGGAGCGTCGGTGGACGGTCATCGGTATCTCCTTCTTCGGGCGGGCCGTGATCGTCGCCATCAGGTCCAGTTCGGCCTCGGGCGTGAGTTCGATGTGGAACTGCTGGTAGATGGTGGCGAGCAGGAGACGCGCCTCCAGCATGGCGAAGCGGTCGCCGATACAGCGCCGTGGTCCGGCCGCGAACGGGAAGTACGCGAGTTTCGGGAGCGACTTCTCGAACTCCTTGGTCCAGCGCTCGGGTCGGAACGCGAGCGGGTCGTCGTACCAGCGCGGGTCGCGGTGGACGACCCACTGGTTCATCTGCACCGTCGCACCCGCCGGAATCTCGTAGCCGCCGATGATGTCCGGTTTGGTCGCCTCGCGGACGATGCCCGGTACGGGCGGGTAGAGTCGCATCGATTCCTTGACGACCTTTTCGGTGTACGTCAAGTCGTCCAGGTCGGCCATCGTCGGCGTCTCGCCGTCGAGCACTTCGTCCAGTTCGGCGACGAGTTTCTCCTCCTCCTCGGGATACTGCGCGAGGGCGTACATCGTGAGCGTCAGCGAGAGCGCCGTCGTCTCGTGTCCGGCGAGCAGGAGCGTGACGACTTCGTCCCGTATCTGCTCGTCGCTCATGTGGTTGCCGTGCTCGTCCGTCGCGTCGAGGAGCGTCGAGATGACGCCCTCGCCGGTCGGGTCCTCGCGCCGCTCCCGGATCAGTTGGTAGACGACGTCGTCGAGTTGCTCTCGCGCGTCCTTGATCTGCATTCTCGACGGCGTGGGAATCCCAGGCGGGAGGATGAAGTTCGCGAGGCTTTCGGTTCCGAGCATGAACTCCCCCAGCGCCGACCCGACGGTGTGAACTTCGTCGTCGATATCGACGCCGAACAGCGCCCGTGCGACGATTTTGAGCGTCACCTCCATCATGTCCTCGTGGACGAGTCGCGTCTCGCCGTCCTCCCACGTGGCGAGTTCCTCCTCGGTGAACTCCGTCATCATGGAGGAGTATCGCTGAATCTCCTTGGGGTGGAAGGCGGGTTGAATGAGGTGGCGGTTGCGCCGCCAGACCGCGCCTTCGCTGTTCAGGATACCCTTCCCCAGTACCGGCCCGAGGATGTTCTGGAACCCCTCGCCCTTGATGTAGTTCTGATTGTTCTGGACGAGTACCTGTTCGATGTAGTCAGGGTGGTTGAGCTGATACATCGGTCCCGACAGTTCTTCCCAGTGAACGATGTCCCCGTACTCGCGGGCGTTTTCCGTCATGAAGCCGAACGGGTCGCGGATGAAATCCCATCGCGTTCCGACGATAGGGAGGCCATCCGGTCCCGGTGGCGTGTCCCCCGTGGGGGGTGTGTCGCTACTCATGGTTGCTACCTAGTACTGCCCCCAGCGGTCTATCTCTATATCCGAGCATCCTAGGTGTGTTTAAATACTCTCGTGCAGTATCGTTCCCCATGCGGTACGCGACGATCGTCATGACGTGGGAGGACGACACGCCCGTCCATCCCATCGACGACCTGCTCTCCGAGACCGACGACGTGACGGTCGAAACGATTCGGTACGTCGGACCGGTGTACGAGGGCCGATACGTGGAACTCGTGGAACTCAGTGGCGACCTCGACGTCGCGCGGGAACTGTTGGCCGGTTCGCCCGAAACCATCGAATACGACATCGTCGGTGAGGACGGCTACGGCGTCCTCTATCTGCAGTGTCGAACCGGCGGGCTGGTCGATGACCTGCTCACCATCCTGCGCGAACACGAAATCGTCCTCGACTGGCCGATTCGGTACATCGACACGGGGAGCGAACACGGCCTGCAACTCACCGTGATCGGAACCAGCGAGGCGATTCGACAGGCCGCGGGTGACGTTCCCGACGGCATCTCCCTGAAACTCGAACGGATGGGCGAGTACGAACCCGACATGGGAAAGCTCTCGTCGATACTCACCGAGCGACAGGAGACGCTCTTCGACCTCGCCGTTCGCGAGGGGTACTACGAGGTTCCCCGGGAGACGACCCACCGGGAACTCGCCGAGGAACTCGGCCTCTCGACGGGGACCGTCAGCGAGCGACTCCAACGAATCGAGTCGAGGTTGGTCGGCGCGTACGTCAACTGATCGCCGAAATCCCGTTTCGGGACGGTTACGACGTGCCGGTAGGGCTGAGATTAATTACCTCCCCAGCGTCAGTTCTAGTAGGCACGGATTGCCGGGGAACGGGGGGAACCATGACACCGCCACAGCCGACCGCTTCCGGGGATAGCAACGCGAACACCGATGAGGAGACGTCTCCGTGGCGGTCGTCCACGGTCCAGATCGTCCTCGCGGCGACGCTCCTCGCGCCGCTCGGCGTCCCGCTCATCAGTCCGACGCTCCCCGCGTTTCGGGACGCGTTCGGCATCACCGACGCACAGGCGAGCCTGCTCATCAGCACCTACTTCCTGACCGGAATCGTGCTGTCGCCGTTCATCGGCATGCTCGCCGACCGGATCGGCAGGCGGGCCGTCCTCATCTGGGGGCTGATCGCGTTCAGCATCTCGGGTGGAGCCATCGCTCTCGCGCCGAGTTACGAGGCCATCCTGCTGCTGCGAACCATCGGCGGGACCGCCGCCGCCGGTATCTTCATCACCACCGTCACGCTCATCGGGGACTCGTTCGAGGGCACCCAACGGAACTCCGTGCTCGGGATGAACAACGCGGTGCTGTCCGCGGGGGCCGCGCTCTTCCCCATCGTCGGCGGCGCGCTCGCCACCGTCGCGTGGAACGTGCCGTACCTCGCCTACCTGCTCAGCCTGCCGCTCGCGCTGTACGCGGTTCGGCATCTGGAGGAACCCGCCCACGAACGCGACTCGAAGGGACTCGCCTATCTGCGCCGCGCCGCCAGCGTCCTCAGCGGACCCGATGCGCTCGTCTGCTACGGCGCGGCGTGCATGACCGAACTGCTGTTGTTCGGCACGGTGCTCACGATTCTGCCGTTCCTGCTGGCCGGGGACTTCGGCCTGTCGGCGTTGGCCATCGGACTCCTGCTCTCGGTCGCGGAACTCTCGTCGGTCGTCGTCTCCGCGAAGAACGGCTGGTTCGCGCGGTACACGTCGAACTACGGCCTCATCGCCGCCGGGTTCGCCTGCTACTCCGTCGGCCTGTTCGGCGCGTGGTTGGCACCCTCGCCGGTTTTCATCGGCGTGACGATGCTCGTCCTCGGTGCGGGTCTCGGCCTGTCCATGCCCGCCGTGGACGCCGCCATCAGCGACCTCGTCTCCGCGGGACTGCGCGGCGGGGCGCTGAGCCTACGCAACAGCACGACGTTCCTCGGGCGCGCCGCGGGAC
>NZ_JBAWAC010000449.1:0-4102 GCF_049589095.1 Haladaptatus sp.
CAGTTTGTGCCACGGAATCGTCGTCTGTGCATCCGTCGCCAGATACAGTTCGAAGTCCTCCGCACCGTCGGTAAACGACACGCGTTTCGAGTCGCGGTCGTAGCTGACGATTCCGATGTTCTCCAACTTCGGGAGATGCGTCTGGTACAGCGCGCTGTACACTGACTTCCGCTGTTCGGGGGAAACGGCATCCCGAGGGATGTTGTTCTCCCACGCCGCTATCTGTTCGGCGAGTTCTCCCAGTTCGACGGACTCCTGTGCCCGATTGAGCGAATAGAGAACGTACCGTCGTCGCAAATTCTTTACCGCATCGTACACCTCCTGTTCTGAAAACGCCCGTGACCGTGTCGGATCACTGCGCTCCCGTGACTGTGTCGTATTCATTCTTCCCACCCTGTCGATGCGTAGACGCCGAGATACCGCATAAATCAGCGACTCCGTTTACCCTGTATCCCCCGATGTCTTGACGACGTGAACAGTTTATCGACTGACAAACGGGTAGGGAGCGTATCGTCTCGAAGGAAAACGAGTATGACGCATTCTCGTGACTCTCCGCGGTGCAATCGGCTATTACCCGTTCGTTTGAGTCGAAAAAGATCACCATTCTACCGACGGTTCCACGCGACCGAATTCAACTACGATCCATTACGCTGCTCGCACCGACGATGCGGCACTCTCTCCGGACGGTCCGACGTGGCAACTGGACGTGTTCGTGGCGTTCGTAGACCCCTTGCTCGGATTCTGTACGGTCAAGATGGGGGTCATGTTTCCGCCGCTGTAGACGGTCACGTAGCTGATTGCCGTTCGTTTCCCTTCCTTGGGCACGTCGAGACGAGTCGTCCCGTTCATCGGGCCGTACTCGAAGTACGACGTTGCCGCACCGTCCGTCGCGCTCCACGTCGTCCCGATGCCCACGCGCTCCACGTTCCCGTGAACGATGACCGTGGAGTCGTTAGCGAACTCGACGCGGACCGACTCGTGCGTGGTTATCGTGGGTTTGTCGCGGCTAGGCTGGTCGTACGTCGTGGCGGCGACACCACCGCTGCCAAGGATAAGCAGGCAGACGATGGCGAGCGTCAGGATGTGTCGTCTCTCGCGTTGCATGGCAACGGGGCCACTCATGCAGGGGTTTTTGTTATTCGCCAACTACCGGGCGGAAACGACGAATTTACCCATCGAACGGTCTCGTTACCGTTCGGACTGATCGGTGGACGGCTTCTGTAGACGCGTGATTTCGACCATCACGTCGGGAACGTCGTCGCCTGGAAGGCGGAACGTCCACGACCTGTCGAAATCGATTCCGTTCACCGCACTTACTTCGAGCAGGTGGCCGAGCTGGTCTTCGAACTCGTCCACCGAGAGGAGTTCAAGGTCGCGGGCCACGATGTTAGCACCTTGAGCTATCGACGGCAAAGCCACGATTCTCCTCGTACACTTGGACGGTTCCCGTCGTGTCGATACGAACGGTACACCCGTGAAACGTAAACCCCACCTGACCGATACCGGACATCTCTTCGATATTAAAAGAGCTAAAAAGCGATTCGAGCGAGTCACAATCGAGCGTCTCCTGCAGCGGTGGCATCTCATCCATCGGTGTTCCAGTAACGTCGGAGACGGCTTTACTGACCGTGACGACGATACTATCGATCTCGTCACCATCGAACGAGTATTGATGTATCAAATCAAAATTAGTATGGGTATTTTGATATGCCACGTCCATAGAATATCACTCAGCGTACTACAAATCAAGGTATCGGTCATACAAAGTCTGTGCCTTTGCATCTCCATTCTTTAAGTACACTGAAATATTTTATATCTGATTGCTTTGACGACGATACCGTGTTTCGGACTACCGACTACCAAAGCACTATGATGGACGAATGAAAAGAAAAGGGAGATGAGTACCTACGATTTCGAGCGATATTTGAACGTTCGAAGCGCCTACGGCGCGTCGTTCGACTTCGCCGGCGAGCGGCTGTGTTTTCTGCTGAACACGACCGGCGTTCCACAGGTGTGGCAGTTGGACGAGCCCCGTTCGTGGCCTCGTCAGTTGACCTTCGACGACGAGCGCGTGACGTTCATCTCCCAATCGCCGGAACGCGACGAATTCGTCTTCGGAATGGACGACGGAGGGAACGAGCGCCAGCAACTCTTTCGACTGGACAGCGACGGCGAAACCATCACCCCGCTCACCGCGATGCCGGACGCGAAACACCGCTGGGGCGGATGGAACTCCGACGGGTCGCAGTTCGCGTTCACGTCCAATCGACGCGACAACGCCGTCTTCGACGTGTACGTGCAGGACCGGGACGGAACGGGCGAGGACGCCGAACTGGTATACGAGGGTGACGGCTGGCTCTCGCTCGCGGGATGGAGTCCCGACGACGAAAAACTCCTCGTCGTCGAATCCCACTCTTCGTTCGACCAGGACCTCTCCGTCCTCGACATCGAATCCGGCGAGCTCGAACACGTCACGCCACACGAGGGCAACGTACGGTATCAGGGGGTCAACTGGGGACCGAACGGGGAGGCGCTCTATCTCGTCACGGACGACGGGGCGGACACGATGTACCTCGCCCGTCTGGACCTCGATTCGCTCGACGTCGAACTCGTGGAGGAGGGCGGCGAGTGGAACGTGGACGGTCTCTCCCTCCACGAGGACACGGGTCGTCTCGTCTACTCGCGCAACGTGGACGGGTACACGGAACTCACCGTCGGGGAGTTGACCGACGACACGACCATCCGCGAGTTCCCGACGCCCAACCTCCCGCGCGGCATCGCGGGCGGGGTCAGTTTCGACCCCGACGCGGAGCGGTTCGCCATCGGGGCCACCGGCAGCACGGACAACACCAACGTCTACGTGGTGGACGTCGAAACCGGCGAGGCCGAACGCTGGACCGAGGCATCGACCGCCGGTCTTCCGACCGAATCGTTCGTCCGCCCGAAACTCGTCCACTTCGAGAGTTTCGACGGGCGGAAAATCCCCGCGTTCTTCTCCGTCCCCGACGGTGCGAAGGCGGGTGAAACCCCCGTCATCGTGGACATCCACGGCGGGCCGGAGAGCCAGCGCCGACCGTCGTTCCATCCGGTCAAGCAGTACTTCCTGAACCGCGGTTACGCCTACTTCGAACCCAACGTCCGCGGTTCGTCGGGCTACGGCAAGGAGTACACCCATCTGGACGACGTGGAAAAGCGGATGGATTCGGTCGCGGACATCGAGGCCGGTGTCGAGTGGCTCCACGACCAGCGCGCCGTGGACCCCGACCGGATCGTCGCCATGGGCGGTTCGTACGGCGGGTTCATGGTCCTCGCGGCAATCACCGAGTACCCCGAGTTGTGGGCCGCCGGAATCGACATCGTCGGCATCGCCAACTTCGTCACGTTCCTCGAAAACACGGGCGACTGGCGGCGTGAGTTGCGGGAGGCAGAGTACGGTTCGCTCGAAGACGACCGCGACTTTTTGGAATCCGTCAGTCCCATCAACAACATCCAAAACATCGAGGCCCCACTGCTCGTCCTCCACGGGGAGAACGACCCGCGCGTGCCCGTCGGCGAGGCCGAGCAAATCGCCGAAGAAGCCGCGGAGCAGGGCGTCCCCGTCGAAAAACTCGTCTTCCCGGACGAGGGTCACGGCTTCACGAAACTGGAGAACCGCATCGAAGCGTACACGAAGACGGCGGAGTTTTTGGAAGAATACGTCTAACTGCGTTCGAGATTCTCTTCAGGTGCTACCGCACCTGCTTCGAGGAGTTCGGAATCAAAAGTGACGAGCGTTGCATCCTGACCGGTGGTACATGCGAGAATAATACAATCCATCGGATACAGTAGTGTTTCTTCTTGAAGTGAATCTGCGGCGACCATATCGGATGTTTCAGGAAACGTCAGCTCGACATGGCTAATAATCTCCTTCTCTATCTCTGCCACTTTCTACTGTCTCTTTTGCTTTTTCTTGCAGAGTACGGTTCGGAGTTCCATGACATTCAACAAGCAAGTCAGAAATTCGTGGTCCTCGTTGAGAAGCTTCGTCGCAACGTGTCCTCGCCCGGGTTCCGAAACGATAGCAGAAATCAGAATATTGGTGTCGAGAAATAGCCTCATTCGT
>NZ_JBAWAC010000450.1:0-1800 GCF_049589095.1 Haladaptatus sp.
GACGGGCTATCGCGCGCGGGATGACGAGCGTCAGCGAGGAAACGGCTGGGGAGGCGTGTGGGCGGTAGCGGGGGCGATGCGGTCTTGATGCGGCTCGGTATTTGTAGTCCAAAAGGAAAGCGGAAAATCTCTCAGAGCGATATTCCTGCGGTTCGATAGTTGCGAACACAGTACGATCAAAAAGACCGACAACGAACGTTTGTGGGCGATATGCGCTCCACCCGTGATTGCCGCTGTCGCACCATCGGAATCAAAGATTTCCTCGAAGCGAAACCCGATCTCTCAAATCCCTTTTCAATCGGTGCTGGCGTGTGCAGGCACGTCGCTTAACATCGTACCCATGGTAGCTGCTTTCAAGCGAGAGCGGTAGTCACGGTCGGAAAGATCGGCACAAAGGATCGACACGAAACCGACGATTTACGAGGTACATTCATGTCACGGGAAATCGCCGTCCTCGGTTCGGGATACGCCGGGGTCGCGGCCTTACAGAGTCTCGAAGAGGAGTTGGAAGGGGAAGCGGACATCACGTGGGTATCGGAAACCGACTATCACCTCCTGTTGCACGAGGTGCATCGCTGTATCCGGGACCCGTCGGTCCGGGAGAAGGTCGTCATTCCGGTGGAGGAACTCAAGGACGACGACACCGAATTCGTGCAGGCGCGGGTCACCGGACTCGACGTGGACGAGCGCGTTGTCCATCTGGACGAGGGCGACGACATCGAGTACGACTACTGCGTGGTCTGTCTCGGCAGTCAGACTGCCTTCTACGGCATCGACGGGTTGGAGGAACACGCGCTCACGCTGAAGAGCCTGGGCGACGCGATGACCATAAATCAGAAACTCTCGGCGGCAGTTTCGGACGCGACCGACGACGATCCAGCACAGATCGTGATCGGCGGGGCCGGACTGACCGGGATCCAGACCGTGGGCGAGGTGGCCGCGTATCGCGACGAACACGACGTACCCGTCGAAATCCACCTCATCGAAATGGAAGACGAGATTTTCCCCGGCCACGATCACGAGTTTCAGGGAGCGATTCGGAACAAACTGGATGCGAAGGACATCGAAATTTCGACCGGCACGGTCGTCTCGGAGGTCGACGAGGCGAAAATTTACTTCGAGAACGGCGACCCGCTCCAGTACGACGCCTTCGTCTGGGCGGGCGGCGTGACCGGCGAGGACGCGCTGTCCGACGCCGACATCGAGAAGGACCACAACCGCGCCTACGCGAACTCGACGTTCAAAACGAGCGACGACCGCGTTCTCGCCATCGGCGACGCGGCGCTCGTCGAACAGGACGCGGAGGGCGGGCCACTCTCCGAACAGGACGCATGGGAAGCCATCGTCCACCCCGACACGGACGACGTTCCCCCGCCGACGGCCGAAGCGGCCATGGAGGAGGGGGAACACGTCGGCGAGAACGTGGCGCGCATGATAGCGGGGAGCGAACCCGTCCACTGGTCGTATATCAACAAGGGCACGCTGGTCTCCGTCGGGGACAGGGCGGTCGCACACGACGTCATCGGCATCCCGCTCAACACGTTCGGCGGGCCGGGAGCCCGTATGCTCAAGAAGGCGATATCCGCTCGATGGATAGGGGAATCGTACTCGTGGGTAGCGGCGGCAAGAGCGTGGAACGACATGTAAATCGAAACGGGAAAGTTCGAAATGGCACGAGATGAGACGGGAACGCCCGAACGGAACGTCGCTGTCTACTTCGATATCGACGGAACGCTCCTCGAAAAACGGCGCGACGAGGACGAAATCGTCGAAACCGCGACGGCGTTCGATATCGATATC
>NZ_JBAWAC010000451.1:0-2066 GCF_049589095.1 Haladaptatus sp.
GGACGACGACGTCATCGTCTACTGTCACGTGGGCGAGCGCTCCGCCCTATCGTGGTTCGTCCTCTCGGAACTGCTCGGCTACGAGACCGTGCGTAACTACGACGGATCGTGGAGTGAATGGGGAAACCTCGTGGACGCACCGATCGAGACCGAGTGAGCCCGATTCCGTTTCAAACGGCTTTAACCCGACGGATCTTCAAGATACAAAAATTTCCGCCATTCATCGATATTGTGAGTATTGCACAACAATATTGCTTCTATCTTCAGCTTGATTGGCGTCGGACCACACGTATCGAGTAGGTATGGTAAAAATAGTCGTTCTCGGTGCGGGAACGGGTGGTGCCATGACGGCGAACATCCTTCGACGGAAGTTGGGTACCGACGCCGATATCACGGTGATCGACAAGAGCACGAAGCACATGTATCAGCCGTCGTTCTATCTCATTCCCTTCGGCTATCTCGAGGCCGAAGAGCAGAGTCGAGACATCCGCGAACTCTTCGAGAACGGCGTGGAGTTCGTACAGGACGAGGTAACCGGCGTCGATCCTGACGAGAAGGTCGTCGAATGTTCCGAGGGCGATTTCGAGTACGATTACCTCGTCGTCGCCACCGGCCACCGCCTCGCGCCCGAAGCGATTCCTGGGCTACTCGAAGGATGGGAGGAAACCGATTCTGTCTACCCGTTCTATCACTACGAAGCGGCGATGGCGATGCGGGAGGCGTTCGAGGATTTCGACGGGGGAACGTTCGTGGTCACCCAACCCGATACGCCCATCAAGTGTCCCGGTGCACCGCTGAAGATGACGATGCTCGCCGAGGATTTCGCTCGGCGCAAGGGAATCCGCGAGGAGACGGAGTTCATCATGACCCGGAACGCAGACCACCACTTCGGTGTCCAACCCTACCGGGACAAACTCTACGAGTTGTGGGACGACCGCGACATACAGTTCGAAGCGAACTTCTCCGTCGAGGAAATCGACCCCGACGAACAGATCGTCCGTAGCGCGGACGGCCGGGAGATCGAATACGACCTCCTCGCACCGGTGACACCGCAGTACGGCCAGACGGCAATCACCGAAGGCTCCCCCCTGACCGAGGGCAGCGAGAGCGGCGAGTACGTGACGATAGACGAGCGCACACTGCAGCACACGGAGTACGACGACGTGTTCGCATTGGGTGACTGTGAGAACGCGCCGCACTCGAAGACCGCGGCCGCCGCCCGCAAAGAAGCGCACGTCGCCGCTGACAACATCGAAGCGCTCATCGAGGGGCGCGCGCCACGAACGGAGTACTCCGGATACGCCGCCTGTCCGCTCCTTACGCGGAAAGGGAAGGCGATGATGGCGGAGTTCGACTACGAGGAGAGCATCTCCGCGCCGGTCGAGAGCAAGATGAACTGGATTTTGGACGTCAACGTGCTGCCGTCGGTGTACTGGAACCTCTGGTTGCACGGCTACGACCCGCTCCCGTAGGTGATCACGAATGAGTGATACACAGACACAGGAAGCGGTCCTCGAACGCGACTCGGAGGACCTCGACGCGCTCGTGGACAAAATCGACGACAACGCCGAGGACCTCATCGCGTTGCTCGACGCCCTCGACGCGACGCAGGGCCTCGCGGAGGAACTCGTCCCCGAACTCACTGACGTCGCTCGCGACAACCGCGAACCCCTCCGTGAGCTTCGAATGGCGTTCGAGCGCGAGGAGACACTCGTCCTGCTCCAGAAGGTCGGAAACAACTCGGAACGGTTGGTCGAACTGCTGGATGTTCTCGAAGTCAGCGTCGGCCTGACCGAGGACCTCACTCCCGAACTCGTCACGGTCGTTCGCGAGAACCGTGCGACAGTCGAGCGACTGCGAACGGCGTTCGAAAAAGAAGAAACCGTCGTCCTCCTCGAACGGCTCGGCGAGAACGCCGACGCACTAATCGAACTCCTCGAACTGCTCAACGTAACGCGTGGACTGGCCGACGACCTCGTTCCCGAATTCACGGACGTCGCTCGGAACAACCGCGAACCGATCGCGGATCTCCGGATGGCCGTCGAGGGGTTCACCGACGCCCGTCG
>NZ_JBAWAC010000452.1:0-6076 GCF_049589095.1 Haladaptatus sp.
ACGATGACGTCGTCGTCCCGTGCGATTCCTTCCCCCTCGTACAGGTCACTGAGTTCGTCGCGACGCTTGAACCTGCCATCGTCATCGAGAACGTCGAACCAAGGGACGTTAACCGAATCGGGAATGTGCCCGCCCACCATCGTCATCGGCATCCCCTCGCCGTTCGGCGGTGCCCGGACGTCGCCGACGAACTCCTCGGAACTCCGGACGTCGAGCAACGTCACGTCCTCCGTGAGCGCCCGTTCGACATCGTCGCGAGTCGCCCGTAGGTGGTCGAACGGCCCACTCGCGTCGTACTCACGTTCAGTGACCGATGGTACCTCGGTCGTAGTGGGGTAGCCCGCTTCGATCCAGTAGTCACGGCCCCCATCGAGGAGGTAGAGGTCGTCGTGGCCGTAGAATTTGAACAGCCAGTAGGCGTAGGCGGCGAACCAGTTCGACTCGCCACCGTAGAGGACGACGGTGCTATCCTCGGTGATACCGTGCCGTCCCAGCACCGCCTCGAACGTTCCTTTTTCCGGAACGCCACGGCCGTTTTCTCCCGTCAGATGCATTTGCCAGTCGAGCTTGATCGCCCCGGGAATATGCCCGTCCTCGTAGGTGTCGCTCGTGTCCACCTCGATCAGGAGGAGTGACGGGTCGTCGTTTCGAACCTCGTCCAATCGCTCGTCGAGCCACTCCGTTTCGACGAGCGCGTCCGTTGCGTAGTCGCCCCGGTCCGCCCCGTCCAACGCCAGTCCGTAACAGGTCTGACGGGCGTCGCGGAGCGCCGGTGTCGATTCGAGTAAGTCCGCATCGTCGAGCTGTTTGATACCGTAGCGCGTCGTTCGCGCCGATAACATCGTCTCCTCGATGAGGGCTTTCTGTGTCATTCGACCGTTCTGGTCGAGTATCTTATAGATGAACTTGGAGCTAGGAGGAAGGTCATCGAGCTTCTCACGCACCGAATCCGGATTGGACATTAAATCACCAATCCGTCGTAGCGACTCCAACGTAATGTGATTGCCGGTTCGGAGCGGACAATCGAGATGATAGTACACAATACTGCCGGGGCTTTCCATCCCTCGCCGCGATCTCTCGCCGAGAGAACTGATTGGGCCATAATGGGGCAATAATGTGGTCATTTCGTGGAAACCATCCCGCGACGGAGCGATAACCCGGCAATAAATCTGGCCTGACGAATCCTTATTATTGCATGTGAAATACAATTCAATGCAATGGTTCAGGAAATCACGGTGGAGCAGTTGCGAGATAAGATCGATGCGAACGACGACGTCACCCTGTTCGATACGCGGAACCCCGACGACTACGCCGACTGGCACATCGCCCACGCCGAGAACGTCGAATTCTCGGGTACGAACGACGAACTGGTCGGCGATTTCGACGCCCAGCGTGAGGAACTCGCTCCCGACGACGAGGTAATCACCATCTGTGCGACCGGCAAGTCTGCCGGGCAGTTCGCCGAGTGGCTTGAAGCGGACGGGTTCGAGAACGTACTGACGGTCGAAGGGGGCATGGAATCGTGGAGCATGCTCTACGACGTCGTCCCCATCGCAACGCGGAACGATGACGTGGAAATCCTCCAGTTACAGCGTCGCTCGAAGGGCTGTCTCGGCTACGTCGTCGGCGACAAGCGGACCGGCGAGGCCGCCGCCATCGACGTGACTCGTGCCACGGGGACGTTCAAGAACGCCGCCGCGGAGCGAGGCTTCGAAATCACGCACGTCTTCGATACCCACATCCACGCCGACCACATCTCCGGCGGCCGCCGACTCGCCGACGAACTCGACGTTCCGTACCACCTCGGTTCACCCGCTGCGACGCGCGACCCCGAGTACGATTTCGACGGCGTCGACCCGAACGACACGGTGGATATCGGCGATGTCGATATCAAGGCCGTCCACACGCCCGGTCACACGACGGGTATGACTTCGTGGTTGATCGACGACGAGGCGCTGTTGACAGGCGACACCCTGTTCGTCGAGTCCATCGGCCGCACCGAACTCCAGTTCGCCGACGCCGACGCACGCGACGGCGCACGCGTCCAGTACGCGACGCTCCAGAAGGTCATCCTGTCCCTTCCCGACCACGTGAAGATTCTCCCGGGGCACTTCTCGGTCACCGACGACGGCGAGTACGTCGACGTCACGCCCGGCGTGCCGATGGTCACGACGGTCGGCTCCGTCCGGCGTACCAACGAAATCGTGCAGTTAGCGGAGGACGAGTTCGTCGAGCACATGTTCGAGAACCTCCCGTCGAAACCACCGAACTACGAGACCGTGATTGCCACGAATCAGGGGAGCTACGTACCGGAAAGCGTCGACGAGGAGAACGAACTCGAACTCGGACCGAACCGCTGTGCGGCGACCGAAGACAGCGTCGTTGCCGACGATTAAACCGCACCGTTCGTCTCTGTCCTCCCTGAAATCGACTCGACGATGTCGACGACGGCGACGAGTAACTCCTCCGTAGCCCGATTACGAGGGACTCGGAGTCTGAACACGGGACAGATACGCCGTGAGATCCGTCGTGGAAATCATTCCGATAACCCCTTCCGTTTCATCCACCACGGGCATGTGGTGAATTCCGTGTGTAATCATACGGTCGGAGACATCGCGGATCGAGTCCTGTGCCGTTGCAGTCATGACGTCGGTCGACATGTACTCGGATACCGGCGTTTCGTCCTTGGGTTGTCGTTCGGCAACGATCCGAACGAAGTCGGTGGTCGTCAGAATTCCCTGCAGATGGTTCTCGTCATCGGTGACGATAACCGAACCGATCCCGCTCTCGATCATCTCTCGTGCTGCCTCTTCGACGAGCGTATCGGGTGATGCGGTGTGGAGAGTCGTCGTCATTAGCTGACCGACGAAAATATCGTCCATACACGTAGTCTTTTTTGAATATTGATAAAAGTTGTCGCTACTCACGCTCCTTGCCGACTTTCTTCCTTTCGCCAATCACGCGACACCTTTACGAATGCGAACCTCCATCGAGGATACCCCGATCCAGCCAAAGACATATACGGGATAGCAGTGCATTACTGTTAATGGTTAGCAAACCGGTCTATCTCGGAGCGTCACTCACCGCAGTGATCAGTACGCTCGCGGGGATTCTCGGTGGCAGTGGCGCGCTCGCCCCATGGGGAATCGTCGGTGGACTCGTCGCGGGATGGACCGCAGAAACGGTCTCAGATGGGCTATACGACGGTGCGCTCGCCGGACTCTTCGGTGCCGTCGCGACGGTGATACTCATGGGTGTCTTCAGCGCGGTAAGTGCCGCGCTTACTGCCGCGAACGTCGGCATCGCTGGCTTCGTCGGTGCATACACGTCCACCGTCATCGCCGTGATGATCGTTCCTACGTTTGCGGTGGAAGGGATGATCATCGGTCCACTCACCCGGTACGCGAAAACCACGCTCCAGCGCCGGCCCTCGAACGGTAGCGGCAAGGTGGAGGAAACGTGATCGCGGAGATCGGTTGATCGTCGTTTGCGGACGACTCTTCGGACGGTGATCGTCCAACCGAGCGCTCTCGGCCGTCGCGTCGCATCTCGGCATGTGAACGCGTTCGCCATCCGGCAGATGAGAATCACGCTGGAAGCGACCGCCCGAACCGTTTATGCCTATGTCGATTGATTGATACTCCGCGATGCCATACTTCGAGAGCCACGATGGCGTGCCGATCTACTACGAGGATCAGGGACAGGGGGAGACGATTCTACTCGTCCACGGCTGGATGATGAATGCCGAGTACTGGTGGCAGAAGAACTTCGATGCCTTGGCCGACTCCCACCGCGTCGTGGCCCTCGACCTTCGGGGACATGGACGCTCCGGAAAGACCGACGCGGGCCACACCCTCGCACAGTACGCACGGGACATCCGGGAACTGATCGAGACGCTCGAACTCACCGACGTTACCTTCGTAGGATGGTCGATGGGGACGATGGTCATGTTCGAATACTTCGACCAGTTCGGAACCAACCGGCTATCCCGTGCCGTATTCGTGGACCAGAGTCCAAAATTACAGTACGATGACGACTGGCCTCACGGGTCCCCCGGTGAGTTCTCGGGTATCGATGGCGTCGATATCACGACGAACCTCACGTACAACCGTCCGTCGGTTGCAAAACCGTTCCTAAAGTCGATGTTCAACGAACCACCGGCGGCAGACACGATCGACGAGATGTACGCCGAGACGACCAAGACTCCGACGAGCGTCGCCATCGATATCTTTCTGGACGTCGTGTATTCCGACTTCCGACCGGTGGTACCCACGATCGACGTGCCGGTCCTGCTTCTCTACGGCGAACGGAACGATATCTTCCCGACGGACGTAGGGGGGTGGCTCGAAGACCACATCCCCGAGGCGACCCTCGTACGGTTCGAACGGAGCGGACACTGTCCCTTCTGGGAGGAGCCTGAAAAGTTCAATCGGGAGATCACGTCGTTCGTGGAGTGACTCCGTCACGAAGACGATTGCGCCGTGTCCGGATCGATCGTCTTACCGGATCGATTGAGGGAACTGCTCGTATGGTCGTTACGGAGTCGGCACTCGTGCCTCAAACGTTCAGACCGAGAATGTAGCACTTTAGGTCGGCCATACTATCGATTCTCACTTTTTGGGAATGCGAAAAAGAACTATGGCCCCTGGAGCAAACGAAATGAATGTGGCGAGCAAGACGGCCACTGGCTTGCTCACTCAACCACCGTCAACACTCTGTGGAACGACAAGGACTGTCGTCGTCGAAAACTGTGGTTGAATCGAGCTTACCCGCGTCGATTCGGCAATCGGAGCACGAAAATTCGCGGTCACCCCGGACCTCCCGGACTTGAATCGTTTCCCACCCGCACCCATGTGACGTTCAACCCAATGGGGAACGAGAGACGCCGGTTTCAAGCACGAGAGGTCCGTGGAACAGGCCACAAACGTCTGCCCGAAATCCTCCCATCGGAAGGTGGGAGGAGAGTAGGCCGTCTCCCGCCAATTTTACACTGACGACGAGATTCTCGCCCAGCGCATGCTGTGAATTACGGCCATCGGACACGACTACGGCGACGGGGTGCAGATCGAACTTGGGTATCAGGAAGTACACCACGTTTGGCGAGCGCACGAAGGGGTGTCGATAAAAACCGAGGCAATGGGACGATTTATCCGGTGTTTGTAAGCCCACCGTCCAGCACGAGTGATTCCCCGTTAACGTAATCCGCGAGATCGGAAGCCAGGAACAGCGCTGCATTTGCGACGTCCTGTGGTGTCCCAAATCGCTGCGAAGGAATCATCTGCTCGTACATCTCTCCTTCTTCGGTACCGACGATTTCGACATCGTCGGTGGTCATCATCGTTTCGATGACCCCGGGGTGAATCGCATTGACACGGATTCCTTCGGAACCGAGTGCGTCAGCGAGTGCGTAGGTCATCAATCGAACGGCACCCTTCGAGGTACAATACGTAACGTATTCCCCGGTTCCTTCGAGTCCGGCGACGCTGGAGAGGTTGATGATACTGCCACCACCGTTCGCCGCCATACGCTTGGCAGCGGCTTGCGCCCCAAAGAACACGCCTTTGACGTTGATGTCCATGAGTCGATTGTAGTCGTCTTCGGACACCTCCAGGAAATTTTCCCCGCGGAAAATCCCGGCGTTGTTGATCATGATGTCGACCCCGCCGAACTCCTCGGCTGCTTCGACGCTCGCTTCGAGATCGTCTTTCTCGGTGACGTCACATTTGACGAACGTCGCCGGATCCCGTTTCCGCAGCGATCGCTTCGTGCGTTGGAGTCCCGCCCTCACGCGGAGAGTCACGAATATCGGCAACGACGATGTCGGCACCTTCCTCGGCGAACGTTCTTGCAATCGCACGACCATTGCCACTCGAACCGCCCGTTATGACCGCTACCGAACCGGAAAGCAATTCATCCATGGGACCACATCCTGTCACACGCCACCAATCAAAATATTTCTTATATATTGGTGGTGTCATTATTTCCGCTCAATTCTCTATTCGGTTCGTTGTCGTTTCCTTCCGACGCTCATAGTCAAGCTTCTCGAAATCAAGATCGCGACACTTCGCGAAAATAT
>NZ_JBAWAC010000453.1:0-4306 GCF_049589095.1 Haladaptatus sp.
AAGCCAGCCTTTCGAACGCTCACCCGTTTCGGCTCCCGTCCGTCCGGCAGCAACGACGTGATCGTGTCCGAGATGTCGCCCGACGGGACGGTGAACAGATTGACGTTTCGCGCCGCGAGCGGGTAGGCCGTCGTTCCCTGCGGCACGGCAGAGACGTGGCGATGCTCGACGGCGGAGAGCGTGAGATATGGCGGTGCACCGTCGACGCTAAGGTTCACTGGCTCGCCGGGACCGGTCGTCTGCAAGGGATGCCGTGACGGCGACGTGACATTCGTCCGCGCGGTGAGAATCCGTTGAATCCGGTCGAGTGGGATTCCGGTAGCACCCTTCACAGCCTCCTCGAAACCCTTCTGTTCCTGTCGAGTACGATCGGCCCTGCTATCGAGCCGATCGATGACCGAATCGAGGTACGTGGCACGGGCCGCGTATCGAGCCCGATCCGCTGCGCTGTCGTAGCTCGACGGCGCGTCGATGAGTTCGCTTCGGCGCGCACGGAGGACTCGTGCGAGTTTCGACGCCGGGTTCGTCTTTCCCGCCGCGAGATTTCCGCGCGAGACCGTCACCGAGAGGTTTCGAATCCGGTTTCTGACCCCTCGTACATCGTTGTACGCCCACGACCGAACTTGGCTCGGATACCGCCCCTGTATCGTCACCGGTTGCGTGTTCAGCGTGCCGGACACCGCACGTCGTGCGAGTTCGTCCGCTCCGCCACGGTCGGTGACGAGTCGTTCGATCGCCTTCCCGGGAACGTCGGCGAGGTTCGGTCCGGAAAACGGCCCGCCCGGTTCGTACGCCGTCGGAAGCGGGCGAACCGGTGCGCGTTCGGTCGTCCGATGATCACCCGCGACCCCGAGGGAGACGACGAACTCGTCCGTCCAGTGCTGGGTCGTTATCGTGGTGTGGCTCGTTCGCGCCGCTCGACCCGCACGGTCCGCACGATTCCTCGAACGGCCTCGCTGCGAAACGCTGGACCCGTTCTCGCGTTTCCACCGCCGGATCACCGTGTGTTCCTGCACGACGCGGCGAGCACCCGTCCAGAGGAGGTGCCATCCGCTCGGCGTTCCGAGTGAGTTCGAGGATTCCCCTGTCTTTTCGACGACAGTGTGCGTTTTCGTCCGTTGGCCGACGAGCGTCCAATTCTCTCCGGGCGAGTTCTGTCGCGGTTTGGGTTCGTCGTGGACGTGTCGAACCGTCGTGACCGAGCGGGCGGAAACGCGGTACGCCGACCCGACTGACGACGCCAGTTTGCTCGATGTTCCGCCGTCGATGAGAGCCAGCAACGCTCGGTCCGCCGAGCGATTCACGCCGATTTTCGTCCTCGTCTCGGGGGAGTACGTCGAGTTACTCGGCGAAGGAATCGTTCGAAAGTCGCCGTCCCCACCGGTTGCTGAGTCGGCCGTGTCGAGGACGAGATTCGTCCACAGTTCACCGTGTTGGGTCGTCGGCACGAGGAGGTCGGTCAGACCGACTCGTGCGGTAGCGCGCCGAAGACTTTGCCGTCCGCGCGGGTCGCTGACCCCGAACGATTTCCGCTGTTCTTCGAGAACCGCGCCGTTCGCCATCAGTTCGATGTGGCGGTTGCCGAGCACGTTCGCGATCGGCGCACCGCCGTACTGGGCGTACCCCCGCGCCCACGTCACGGCGTACAGTCGCGCGGTCAATCGACGGCCGAGTCCGGGGTCGAGCGGCCCGTTGTTCAGCCGTCGCTCGAATCGCTGTACGCGTTCGTGGAGCGCGAGGACGGGTGTTTCCACGACGAGCGTCATTTCCTTTTCCGCACTTGCGACGGTCGTACTGCCACGAGTCGCACGGAGCGACACGTTCTCGATTCGGACGCGGAGACCCGCCTCGGTCGACTTTCCGACCGGTTCGATGTGGACCCGTCGTTTCGCCCGCCGGAGTGCAACTGCGTTCGGTGTGGCCCGAAGCGACGCGGTTGCACGAACGTCACCGACGTGCGCCGAAACGGAGCGTAACCGCTGGCGGGCGGCGAGATAGATTCGAAGGCGGAGGTAATCGCGGAACGGGGTGGAGTCGTTGATGATCCGACCCGTGGTCGTGTTCGACGGTTCGATGAGCGGTTGAGCGGCCGCCGCTCGCCCGGCCTGCTGTACCGCCTCGCGGAGTGCGGTGTGGCTACCGGCGGTCACGCTTCGCATGCTTCGATCGACGTTCTCGTTCACCTGCGGTGACTGTCGGGTGACCAACGCACCCGCGAAGGTGACGCTTCCGACCAACAGCAGGACACCGATGAGCGCGAACGGAACCCGCCCCCGGGTGTCGTCGGCGAACCTCATGCGGACCACGTCCTGACGACGAGTTCGGTTCGTCCGACGGCGACCGAACGTGCGGCATCGGTCGGCGTCCCGAACGACCTTCGAATGTCCGATTCGACCGCTCTCGCCATCGCGTCGATGAGCGCCCGTCTCGTTTGCTGGCTATCGAGTCGGGGAGACGCCGAATCCACCGCGTCGTACGACCGAATCAACCGTCGAAATCGACGCGCGACAACGATTCCTGTTTCACGGTCTCGAAGGGCCAACCTCGTGGATTCGTTCGGAACCAATCCGGCGACGATTCCGGCGGCGACGACGCGAGCCACGCCGCGGTAGCCGTCACGACGGGCGGCGTCGAGCGCTCGCGTTCGAACCCGTGGCATGCCGCTCGGAATCGAGCGAACGGCGGCGTGAACGTCCACGTCGTGGGGTGGTGATTCGCCGAGCGCGAACCGACCGCCGAGTTCGGAATCACGATACGGTTCCCACCGGACGAGAATCTGGATGTGGGAAGGATAGTCGAGTCGCTCCTGCACCCGTCGGGAGACCGCGCGTTCGAACGAATCGCTCGTCGGTGACAACTCGGTTCCGCGAATCGTCGTGTTGGCGAGTGCGGCCTGCCCGAGGAGTTCGGCGAGCGTGCCGTGCGTCGTCGGGTGGACCGTTACGGAATCGGACGAAATCGTGTAGTTCACGTTCGCCGTGCCCGTTTCGAGGACGTTCGCCGTCGATTCGGCGGTCCGCGTTCGAATCGGCGAGTCGGGTGGCTTCGCGCCGACGAGGACGAAGGCGTTGGCACTGACCAACAGCAGACACAGCGTCACGTCGATGACGGTGCTGATGGCCCTCATGGCCACACCACCACGCGCAACGTGCCCGGGTGGATGTCCCCGGGACCGACCTGCACGCTCACGGTTGCCGTCGCCGCGTCGATAGCGTCGGAGTTCTTCGGAGGTATCGACCCTTCGTGCCACTCGTGTGACCCTGCCGAGAGGGTGACGTTGAGGTGATAGCCGTCGGGATTCGCAGAGGATGCGCCTTCGAGACGGTCAGGATGGACGATTCCGTTCGAAGTTATTCGATCCTGGACCGCCGAGAGCGTCGTCGGCGCAAGCGTTCGCTCGGACCGTGGCATCGCGCTTCCGAGGACGCCGGTGTAGGTGAGCAAACCGAGACAGACGGCGAAGACGGCGACGAGGGCAGCGATCGGTTCGGTCTGCGCCCTAGCCCGAGACCAGCGTCGCATCGACTCCCCCCCACGAAACACAGCGCACGCGAAGCCTGTTTTTCCGCCCGTTTCCACGACGGCCGTCGATTTCGAGCGGTACGAATCGCCCGCCGGAACGCATCCGACGAGTCGAATACCGCTGATGGCGGCGTGCCGGACAGAATGCGGCGCAATTTCCCATCGGAACCGTCGCCAGCCCCGAACACGGGGATGACCGGGCCGTATCGAAACGTCGCGTGTGCGGTCCCGCCATCGTCGCGCAAGCCGAGACGGCGGGGACCGAGTCGAATCTGCCGTGCTGTAAGCGGATGTTCCGCAGTTGCAGAGTACGTACAGCCAGCGACGGAATCGACCGTATCGGCGACGCTGGCGGCGTCGGGAGGCGGCGACGTCGGCAGTTCGATGGCGACGCCGAAGACGGCGAGACTCACCGTTGCGACACCGAGCCAAACGTACCACGCGTCGAGAGGTGCGTCGAACATGGACCGGAATCGTCCCGTTTTCGTACTTAAACGCTCGTACGAAACGATTCGTATCGTACACAGAGAGTTCGACGACGGAATTTCATCGGAGGTGGTCTTCGCTCTCAACTTCGTCGGTGTCGTCGTGTTCCTCGTCCGGGACCGTCGTCGGTTGTGGAAACGAAGACGCGAATCGAAGACGCGAATCGAACTGAACGCCGCTCGGACGACCTCCGACCGGCGGACTACGTCAGCGCTCCGGCGAACACGAACGCGAGGAGATAGACGACGGTCGCCGACAGCAACGATTGACCGACCCGATACCCGACCAACGTCCGGTC
>NZ_JBAWAC010000454.1:0-3183 GCF_049589095.1 Haladaptatus sp.
TTCTGGGTCGACCGGTGCGAGGTCCAGCCAGCGTCGGTAGCGGCCTACGACGCGGACTGGCTGGGATCGTGATGGGGCTGTTCGCCGCTCCGACGCTGACGCTCCAAGCGTACTCCCGCCGTCGGGAGTACGCCGCCGACCGGCGAGCCGTGGCGGTACTCGACGATCCGCTGGCGTTTGCTCGTGCACTCGAAAAGCTCCAACGTGCGAGCGAGCCCGGCTGGGGATTGTTCTCGTGGGTGTTCCCGGACCGCAACCGGCGGAGGGAGCAGACGCCGCTCGAACGGGCGTTCGCGAGTCACCCGCCGACGGACGAACGAGTGAGTCGCGTTCGCGAGGCCGCAGCGACCGTTGCACGCCACGAAACGGACCGCTGGCACAACGTCGAAATCCGCTGATCCCAGCGGCACTAGTGTATTCGACTTTCCTTTTTCGAACATTCGAACCCGTTCACTGAACCCAGCACACCTCGTTTCGTCCTTCCTTCGTTCGCGAGGGAAACGAATCTGTCCGAGCTCCGTCCGTTCCTGTAACTCACGTGACTCCGCGATTTCGGAGGATTACCAATCATCGGGAATTCAAAAAAGATACAATATTCTATGGCCGATACGGATACCCCTCCATCGATCGACATGGGGCACAACCGATTCGAACATCTCGTTGAAGGATCACTTCCCAATCTGCTCGACGTTCTCGGGTCATCTGTCCATATTCGGTAGATAATCTACTCTACTTCGAATCACTATCGGATGGGGACGAAATTGGATTCGTGGGACACATTAATGTTATATTAATTGATATGAATACGGTGTCGGAATTATGTTCTATAGAGTGACAATATCACTGCTGATGCTCTCTCTTTCTTCCATGTATGATTGTGTAGTTAACACAATATAAATGGCTGTCCTCTTCGATAACAGGTGGTGTTTACCGGCAATTGATGTTACAGTGACAATCCTGTAATTGTTGTCTCCCTCCTATTGCCCGTAGTCAATAGGGTTGCCATCTCCACCATTTGGAGTTTCATCCGCCGATTTTCGGATCACGCTCGATCCCGTCATCCCCGTACGCGACCGTTTTCTATCTTCGGCAGTAGCAACGATGAATCGTACGAATGCTCACGGATGTCGAGCGGGAATCGCGTACCAACGGTGGGGTCGATGACCGCTGTGGAACTCACGATTTCACTCGGTAGGAAGGGGGTGGTGCATCGTTCTCCCGTCTTTTCTGGCTGTGACAGTACTTATAGTGCAGCTCCATCACGGCGAGTGGTATCACTATATTGACCGGGCTATCGAGGATGACCGGCCGCCTCGGCGATTTCGGTACCGACAGTGGTGATTTCAACATGTACACCTTGTGTGACAGGGACCGCCGCCGAACGCTCTACCGTCCGTGTTCTCACCTCCACACGGTCCGTGGCGACGTAACTACGGCAACGTTGCCGCGATGATACCAGTCCCGCACTGTATTGCCCTTTCACTCGATCATCGTGTTCCATCCCCCAGACACCCGCCGTAACATCGAACGGATGAGGGGACGAGTCCTGACACATGTCCCCTCGAACCACCACCCACGATCGATGCGCATTGTGTATAGCGAAATATTGTTTACCCTTCTGGCGTCGAACTCTCCAACTCGTCGGATCCGGAAGTCGCTATGGTTTCTCACGGTTGCTCCGAGGATTGGATACCCGTTTCTCACCTGTCTCACGTCGAGTCGGTACGAACGATCGGGTTCGACGCGAGGTCGTCCACTGACGCCCATGCTTGCCATCTAATTGAACGCTTCGTCCGCCGCCGCGAACTCGTCTCAGTCCGTGACGTTCAGTGCGCCGTCAGCATCGTCGAACGCCGCGGCGGCCGATGATTCGCTCGATCTCGGACCTCGTTTTGACACGTGGCACAAAAAATGATCAGGTATAATGCATGCACTAACTTGGTTTTCACATGTCGATCGTCGATATCCTGATCGGTTCCGGCCCCGGACAGCGGATCGTCATCTTGGGCACGATCGTCCTCTACGTGTATCTCTCGGTTCGCCGTCCTGACGCCGCCCGCGAGAGTTTCGAGAGTGGCGCTCGGATGCTAGTCGGACTAGCAACCCTCGTCCTCGCGGCGCTGTTGCTCGCCAGTGCGATCGAGACGCTCGTCCCCGCGAGCGCCATTAGCAGACTCGTCGGTGGATCGGCGGGGACGCCGGGCGTGGTGCTCGCTGGATTGCTCGGCGGGGTCCTTCCCGGTGGGCCGTATGCGGTCTATCCGATCATCAGCGGGGTCGCCGACAACGGGGCGCTCGTCGCCGTCGGTGGACTGCTGTTTCCCACGTCACGAACCGTTCTCTTCGCTCTCGTCGGAACCGGCCTGTTCGGGGCCGTACTCATCTACTTTTTGACGCCCGAGCAGTTCGTCTCGGCGGCGGTCGGCGAGCGACGTACGCCGCCCATGCGGCAATCGGCGACGAACTGGTCGGATCCCTCGGTCTCTCCGAAACGAACGTCTATCTCCCGGCCGGTGACTCGACCGGTCCGAATGCGGGTGTCCGTCTCTTCATTCCACATCACGGAGAATACGAGTTGCCCTCGGAGGACGAGGCGGACACACTGTTCGTCGTGACGGACGACGAGCGCCAGCGAGGCGTGGCCGTCCCACCGACGGGGTCCGGACTGTTCCACGAGTATGAGTCCATGGTGGGCGATACCGCGAACGAGGTCCCCGAACTCGCTGACGAACTCGCGGACGCACTCGTTGAAGAGTTCGAACTCGTCGGGAGTGCGACCCCGGAGGTAGACGTGGAAAACGATACCATCAACATCCGTGTCAGTGGCAGTCGATACGGTCCGGTCGACCGTTTCGATCATCCCGTTGCGTCGTTCATTGCGGTGGGTGCCGTGAACGCGACCGGACGGCCCGTCACGCTCGAAACGACACGTGACCAGGAGAAGCCACGTTCGGGCATCGTACAAATCAAGTTGTTGAGCTGAAGAGTATGCTGCCAGAAGTCACATGATACTGATCCACGTCGCTTATGATGAATGGCGAGTATGACGGAGGGCGAACCACGGTCGATCTTTCGAACACCGGCGTTCATCGCCACCGCTCTCTCGTTCGGTCTTTTTGGTTTTATTACCGGCATTTGGGAAGTGTTGCTGGCCGACCTTCGGACATCCCTCTCGCTTTCGCC
>NZ_JBAWAC010000455.1:0-1995 GCF_049589095.1 Haladaptatus sp.
GTGTATCTTAGTACGCCGGTACAGCGATACCGCCCACTAGTTACTCACTCTGAGTCGACGATGGGTCACTGTTTTGGAGTTCACTCCCGCGGATGATCACTTCAGCGACTACGAGGCCAAATCGACCGATTTCCGTTATCTTCTCGCTTCTACTCCCGCTCTTCTGCGATGCTATCGACGTTCGCGGCGACGAGTTCGCCGAACGCTTCCGCCTCGCACGCCAGTTGAACCTCGGTCGATGATCCATCGCGGACTCGTTCCTTGACGACCGAAAGCGCCGCCGGGACGTTCTCCGTGAGTTCGTCGGCGACGGCGCGCGGCGTTTCCGTGAGGCGTGAAACGAGCCCCATTCGATGGGCCGTTTCGGCCGAGAGGACGCGGCCCGAGAGCGCGATGTCGAGCGCGTCACCCATGCCGACGATTTCGGGGAGTCGGGTCGTCCCGCCCCATGCGCCGAAGATTCCGAGGCGGACGCCGGGTTCGGCGAACGTCGCGTCGAACGTCGCCACCCGGAGATCACACGCCAGCGCGAGTTCGACGCCTCCCCCGCGCGCCGGACCGTCGATTCCGGCGACGACGACGCTATCGCTCCCTTCGATGTCGTTTGCGACCCGCTGACCGTGGCTCGCGAACTCCTCCGCCGACTCCTGATCCAACGACGCGACGATGTCGAGGTCGGCCCCGGCGCAGAACGCCCCGTCCGCGCCGCGGAGATAGACGACCGGTTGTGTCGCTTCTCGGACCGCCGAGGAGAGCGCGTCGAGTCCGTCCGGTGTGAGCGCGTTTCGACGCTTCGGACGGTCGATCGTCACGATTCTAAGTTTCGGCTCGTCGGTGATGCGAATCATGCTGTCCAGTTGGAGACGCTTTCCAAAGGTCTTTGGCTGTCCCGTCGTAAGTTCCGACAATGGAAGAGGCCGTCCGGGCGCGCGGGGCTGCGCGCGAGGCTATCGAAGACATTACGCCAGCGCACCTCCGCGACCACATCGATGGGCTACTGGAGTCCTCGACGGTCGTTCCGGGGGTGGTGACGTTGTTAAGCGCGCGAGCTGTCGAGAGCGGTGCCAAGAGGGGCGACGTCGAAGCCCGTGCCGCGGGCGTGCAACTGATCTACGAAGGATTGGGACTCACACGCACGTTGGCACGCGACGAACCGTGGAACGGGGAGCAACCGTGCATCGAGAGCAACATCGCCGTTCTGGCGGCGGACGTGATGGTCTCCCGCGGATTTTCTCTGTTGGCACGAACGGAAGCGGCCGATACGGCCGTTCGAACCGTCAAATCGTTCGGTCGGGACCAGACCGAACGGCGGACCGAACACGCGCTCGAAACGGACGTGTTCGAACTCGCCATGGTCGCCGGAACGACGGCGGCAGGCCACGAGGTCCCGACCGGAATCCGACGATACGCCGAGCAACTGGCGACGTCGGTCGCCAATCGCAACTCGACCGAACTACTGTTCGACGAGGCTGTGGATATGCTGACGAAGCTGTCAGGACGACATCCAAACTGGTTCGATGAGACCACCTCATCGGCCACCGATCCCTGACGCGAATCGAAACGCCTAAACCCAGTTCGGCGTGTAGAAATGAATGCCTGCGCCTGGGTAGCTTAGCGGTAAAGCGCGTCCTTGGTAAGGACGAGAGCCCGGGTTCAAATCCCGGCCTAGGCTTTCCTCGATTTTTGTTTTCGAGCGGCCGGTTCGCCGTGGGAGCATGACGATTCTCATACATTCATCGAATACAGAGCGAAAGCGGTCACGTCACATACCCATCATGTAATCATAATTCTGACACCAACGTTTTTGTCCCTGCCGTGCTATTCGAACTCATGAAATTTGTTATCGTGGGGTACGGACGTGTGGGAATACGGACCTCCCAAATCCTCTCCGAGGAGGGTCACGAGGTGGTTATCGTGGAGGACGACCCGGACAAAGTGAACCGAGCGCGCGATGACGGATTCGAGGTCATCGAAGGAGACGGGTCGGACGAGACC
>NZ_JBAWAC010000456.1:0-2520 GCF_049589095.1 Haladaptatus sp.
GGAGATAACGAGCGCGGACGAACTCATCGAGGGATGGCGGGCGACCGCTCCGGCAGAACAGGCAAGCGGGTAATCGTCTCCTACCGACGGAGAAGCGACTCGACCGTTTTCTGTAGCCGCTCGAACGAGGGATCCGAATCGGCGGCTTCGGTCCTCGATGTCGATTCGGCCGCCGAAGCGTCCCCCGTTGCTGTTTCGGTCGCCGAGGCTCGGGCTGACCGGGTATCCGAACGCGGCGCGAGCCGCGTCCGCTCTCGTGCCGTCGGGGTGTCTGCCTTGGATTCGGCGTCCGCCGTCTCGTCGTCCACCATCTCGCCGCCCCCCAGCACACCGTCCGGCCACCACGCCGGGAGGTTCACGGGGAGGTTCGACACGGTAATGCCGGTGACCAGCCCCATCGAGGAGGCCAGCACCGACGCCCGGAGTTCGAAGTTCCCGAATCCGATCGGGTCGAACTGGAGCAGCATCCACACCATTCCGGAGACGAACAGCACCACACCAGCGGCGCTCAGCCATTCGTCGGCGAGGGACGCGCCGTTCTCCCACCGGGTAATCCGAATCACGACGATGCCCGCGACGAAATGGACGGCGAACACCGCGACGAGAAACCCGACGGCGGAGATGGCGGCGAACGGGTCCCACGACGGTAGCATCGACGTGATTCCCCCGAGGGGGTTGCCTGGAGTGACCCCGGACACAAGTTGGAGGAACGCTCGTAGCACCGCCGCCGTCAGCCTGTCGGCAGTGTCGAGCATGCCGACGACCAGCCGAACTTCGCTATCGAGAAGGGTCCGCGCGAGACCTCGACTCGATTGACTCCCGAAGAAGTCGGCGAGGACGAAGAGGCAGAACGGCGGAATCACGCCGAGGACGAAAGCGTATCGCGCGACTCGGGAAACGAGTTTACTCCGACGGACGCCCAGCGCGACGAACCAACCGATGGCGACGAGCGGGACGATTGCGAGCGGCGATTTCTGGAGGACACCGAAAGTCGTCTCGAACATGGAGTCGTAGACGAACTATCCCTAGCACCACCGTATCGAGAAACTTTCGAAGTCGAAAGTGAATGGAAACGGACGTATCTCGGGAGGATCACCAACCGTTACTCGATTTCGATTTCGACGACCTCGGTTTCGCCGTCGAAATCGTCGTCCAGCGGGTCGTTGGCGAGGTCCTCCAGCACCAGTTCGACGTTGCGTTTGTTGGCCTTCCAGATGGCGTCGATGATGCCGCCGACGACCGGTACCGAACCGCCGACGATGTCGATGCTCACGTTCGCGATCATCCGGAGGAGGGTGGTGAACGAGACGCCCAACCGGGCCGCTTCGAGGACGATGTACAGCGAAAGTCCGGCGCTGATGACGTCGCCGACGACCGGAATCGCGCCGAGGATGGGGTCGAGACCGACGCGCATGTCGGTGAACGGAATTCGCATGAAGTCGTCGAAGACGTGTGCGATCGTCCGCATTCGGTCGATCGCCGCGCGGTCGACCGTCGGCGGCAACTCGCCGTCGAAATCGAACTCGTCCTCAAGATCGGAGTTGCTCATGGGCGAACCTGATTCCGGAACGGCATAAATTCGATGGCTGAATGCTCAAAGGGGGGAAATTAGGTTCCTATTCGGTTCGCTCGCGCCATTCCTCGCGGAGCAACCCGTACGAAACCCTATCCACGTACCGACCGTCGACGAACCGATCCATGCGAATTCGTCCCTCCTCCTCGAAACCGAAGGATTCCAGTAGACCGCGGGACGCGTCGTTGAACGCGTAGGCTCCGGCACCCACGGCGGGAGTGTCGTACACGCGGAAGACGTAGTCGATGACGTGGGAAACGGCTTCTTTCCCGTATCCGTTGCCCTGAACGTCCGGAATCAGCCAGTAGACGAGTTCGGGTCGTCGCCAACTCGCATCCTCGACGAACACGGCACCGATGGGTCGCGTGTCCTCATCGTCCTCGTCCTTGCCGTCGAGACAGACGAGGAACTGGTCTGTCCCCTCGTCTTCGGTCCACGTTTCGAGTTGGTCCAGGTTCTTGAGCGGCGTGCCGAGCGGATAGCGTATCTCGGGGTTGGCGTATGCCCGCTGGAGAAACGGGAGATCTTCTTTTTCGAGCGTTCGGAGCGTGATTCGCTCTCCTTCCGTGATTCGTGCACCGGGCATGAGTTGATTTATCTGCATTTATGATAAATAACTTCCGCATCGAATCGCCGGACGGCGGGGAATTTCTACCGAAAACACGGCTAGTTCACCGGATTTCGCTCGGTGACGATCCGCCACAAAGCATTTGGAAGATTCAGCAAATCCAATTAGTTGTGGCGGCTACGGTTGCGGTTGAAAAGTGACGACTGGTGGTCGTCACCCGAAAAGGCGGGACGTCCGCTCATCGTACCACCGCCACATGCCTCTGACTTCCGAAACCGGTGTGGTTTCCCCACACCGTTTCATTCCTCACTGCATCACTTCGGACTTCTCCGTTCTCAATTCACTACTCCACACTACCCTCCGGCCCATCGTGCATGAT
>NZ_JBAWAC010000457.1:0-5660 GCF_049589095.1 Haladaptatus sp.
GATCAGGAGCATCGGACACGGGACGTCCTCCACGACCGAAATCGGGCGGTAGAACGGGATTTCGAGGAAGGCACGCGCCGGTACCTCGTTCTCCCACACCGGCGGGTCGGGAACGATGGTTTCCATCCCTTCCATCGCGCCCGGCGTGTTCAGGACGGCGAACTCGTCGGGATACCCGGCGATCGGAACCGTGTGCGGACTCCTGAAGGTGTACTTTCTGACGAGGTCACGCACCCCTGCGACGGTCCCTCTCAGCGATTTTTTGATACCGGACGCGCGGGCGACGGCCCGTCCGTCGACGAACGGAACCTGTGCGACGACGGCGGCGATTCGGTGGTCGTCGGCCGCCGCCTCGATGACGTGTCCGCCGCTGTAGGACGTTCCCCAGAGCGCGATCTTTCGACGGTCGATGGCGTTCAGTCCGCGAACGTGGTCGATCGCCGCTTTCCAGTCCTCGACGTGACGGCTCGCGTTGACGAGATTACGCGGTTCGCCGTCGCTGTCGCCGAAGTTCCGGTAGTCGAAGAGGAACACGGCGTACTCGCGGGCGACGAACTCCTTTGCAATCTCCGGGAAACCGAAGGTCCGTTCCGCGCCGAAGCCACCCGCCATCACGACGACGGGCGGGTTCGAGACGCCTTCCGGCGTGTAGAGCCATCCGGCACACCGCGTCCCCTCGCTTTCGAAATCGACATCGTTCTTCGCGTATCGAAGCCGCGACAGCTCACGTGCCCGTGTCTTCGTCATTGTTCGTTACGAGGACGACGAGGAACATAAAACTCGTCTCACGGGTTCACGAACGACAGTTCCTCCTTCTTCCCGGTCACGGCCCGCATCATACACCCACGACACACCCATAATTCGCCGGTTCGCCCGACGAGATGCGTCCCGTTCGACTTGCGCTGTTCGCAAATATCACAAACCCCCATGGTCATTCGTCAACCCCCGTGAATGTCAATCCCGCGCCCGTCAGCGGTCGGTGTGGAGAGTTGCCGTCCGTTTGGTATCACGTCTCGGGGAAGGTTTATCCCTTGCTGAATGAATGTTCGGTCAGTACGGTGTGGGAGACTCGTCGGTCGTCCACACCCACACCACACCCACAAAACGAACCGTTCGAACGTCGAACACCGAACACGCTAACAACCATATGCCAAACGCAACCGAACGAACGACGTCCACCTCGGCAGTAACGCTGACGGACGTGCGCAAGACCTACCATCGCGGCGAACCCGTCCACGCGCTCGACGGCATCGACCTCACCATCGAACGGGGGTCGTACACCGCCGTCATGGGGCCGAGTGGGTCGGGGAAGAGTACGCTAATGAACGCCGTCGGCTGTCTCGACATGCCGACCGAAGGCTCCATCACGGTGAACGGGACCGAAGTCACGACGCTTTCGGACACGAAGCGGACGACGCTCCGGGGTGACGAAATCGGCTTCGTCTTCCAGACGTTCAACCTCATGCCGAAACTCACCGCGAAGGAGAACGTCGCACTCCCGATGGTCTTCCAAGGGGTGGGGAAGAAAAAACGAAACGAACGAGCCAGCGACTTGCTGGAGCGCGTCGGATTGGGCGACCGGCTCGACCACCGACCGAACGAACTGTCGGGCGGGCAGCGCCAGCGGGTGGCAATCGCCCGCGCACTGGCGAACGACCCGGCCATCATTCTCGCCGACGAACCGACCGGCAACCTCGATAGCGAGACGGAAGGCCGGATTCTTGCCCTGTTCGAGGAGTTGCACGACGAGGGGAACACCATCTTTCTGGTCACCCACGAGCGCACCGTCGCCGAGCACGCCCAACGCATCGTCCACCTGCTGGACGGCGAAATCGAGCGTATCGAGACGGTGGACTCCCCGCGCCGGATGGAGGTGGGTCCATGAACATCGGCCAGAGTTTCGCGATGAGTTGGCGGTCCATCCGCGACCACAAACTCCGGTCAGTGTTGACGACGCTCGGCATCATCATCGGCGTCGGGTCGGTCATCACGTTCGTCACCCTCGGGGCGAGCCTCCAAGCGGCCGTCGTCGGCCAGGTCTCGGCCGGTTCGAACCCGTCCATCGTCGCTAGCGTCGGCCCGGCGAGTACGAACGACGGCCCCGGCGGCCCGCAAAGTCAGAGTGCGTCGCTACCCGTGTTCACCGAACACGACATCGAGCAGTTACGAGGGCTCGATAACGTCGGTTCCGTGGTCCCACAGGGGAACGTTCAGGTGTCCTCGCTCGGCTACGACGGCCAAACGATCGGGTGGGAAAGCGTGACGGCGACGACGGCGGATTCGTTCGCCGCGGACTCGTTCGAGTCGGGACACGCGTTTACCGGCGGGAAGGAACAAGTCGTGCTGAACAAACCGGCGGCGAGCCTGTTCTCGACGAACGTCTCGACCGGCGACACCCTCACGCTCCAGTTTGGCGACGGCCCGCAAAACGTCACCGTCGTCGGCATCCTGAACGCCTCGTCCAGCGCGAGCGTGTTCGGCACGTCACAACCACAGATCTACGTGCCCACGGACCCGTTCTACGGAACCACGGTGAAGAGTCCGGCGACCGGCGAGCAGCAACGGGCCTACCCGCAGGTGACGGTACGGGCGGTCGATTACGACCACGTCGATAGCGTCCAACCGGCGGTCAAGTCGTATCTGGCGAACGACTCCGACGCCAGCCAACTCAAACCCGCGTCCTACGAGGTGTCCCTCCAGACGAACCAACAACTCGTCGATCAGATTCAGGAGGTCATCGGGACGTTCACGAGTTTCATCACCGGCATCGCCGTCATCTCGCTCATCGTCGGGGCCATCGGTATCGCCAACATCATGCTGGTGAGCGTGACCGAACGCACCCGAGAAATCGGCATCATGAAGGCCATCGGCGGGCAGAAACGCGACATCATCCAACTGTTCCTCGTCGAGGCGGTCATCCTCGGCGTCATCGGTTCGCTCGTCGGCACCGTCGTCGGCATCGCGGGCGGATACGCCGCCGCACAGGCCATCGGCTTCGACCTCGCGTTCGCGCCGAAATGGTTCGTCGTCGCCATCGGCGTCGGTATCGGCGTCGGGTTGATTTCGGGTCTCTATCCGGCGTGGAATGCCGCTAGAATCGATCCCATCGACGCGCTCCGCCACGAGTGAGGAGTGAGCCGAGTCGGTTCCCCGTTCGATGGCCGACAGAGTTCCACTTCTCGATGCTCGTACCACCCGCAACAGATATACTACTTAAACCCGTGACTTTCCAGAGAGGGGGGAACGGGACATGAAACAATCACCATACGATCAGAAGTTCTCCGTCTGTGGGGCGAGCGACTCGGGGGAAACGAGCTACCCGGCGGACGCGCTCGAATGCGGCACGGATGCGCCCGACTTCACGCTCTATTCGACGCCGGACCAAACGCTTTCGTTGCGCGAATTTCGCGGACAACCCGTCATTCTCGCGTTTTATCCCGCGGATTGGAGTCCAGTCTGTGGCGACCAGATGTCGCTCTACAACGAGATACTCGACGAGTTCGGACGATACGATGCGCAGTTACTGGGAATTTCGGTCGATGGCGTCTGGAGCCACGATTCGTTCTCCGACGACCACAACCTCCACTTCCCGTTGCTCGCCGACTTCAAGCCGAAGGGAAAGGTGACGAAAACGTACGGCGTGTATCGACCGGAAGACGGAACGAGCGAGCGGGCGCTCTTCGTCATCGACGACGAGGGGGTGATCCAATGGACGTTCGTCTCCCCCGTCGGTGTGAACCCCGGCGCGAGCGGGATACTACAGGCGCTCAATGCGTTCGAAAACGGGGACGCGAGATGAGCGATCGGACACCGATTTCCCCGGACAACACGCTCACCAGTCCGATCGATGAAACCGATCATCTACGAGGGCAACCGGACGCACCCGTCACGTTGGTCGAATACGGGGATTACGAGTGCCCCCACTGTGGCCGGGCATATCCGATCGTCAAATCGATCCAGGAGGAGATGGGCGACGATTTCCGATTCGTCTTTCGAAACTTCCCGCTGAAACAGGCCCACCCACACGCCCTCCACGCCGCGGAGGCGGCCGAAGCGGCCGGTGTGCAGGGAAAGTTCTGGGCGATGCACGACCACCTCTACGAGCATCAGGACGCGCTCGAAGACGACGACCTTCGGCGGTATGCCGAGGAGTTGGAACTGGATACGACCCAGTTCGAACGCGACGTGTTCGACGAGAATCGGTTCGAACAGCGGATTCTGCACGATTTCAAGGGCGGAATCCACGGCGGCGTCAACGGCACGCCGACGTTCTTCATCGATGGCGCGCGATACGATGGACCGCTCGAAGAGGCGAGCCTCGCGAAGGCGCTTCGGGATTCGATGGAGAGAAACGAGCCGCGATAGTTCCGGGAATCGAGCAGCGGGTTCCTACTCGTCCATCAAAACGTGTTCGACGTACTCTTTGGCCGTCTCACGCGCTTCTTCGAGCGCGTTCTTCTCGTCCAGGGAGACGTACCGGTTTCGCGCGCCGTCCACGATGAGCATCAGCGCCTCCGCCGCGTGGGCCGGGTCCTCGGCGGCGAACACGCCCGCGTCCGTCCCGTCGGCGATGACGGTCTTGAGCAGATATCGTGTGTACTCGTCGTTGCGCTGGAACTGTTCGCGCACGGCGTCGTTGTACGGCGCCTGCGCACGCATCTCCAGCATCGCGGTCAGGAATTCGGGGTAGCCTTCGCGGTCGGTCAGCAGTCGATCCAGAAGGGAGTCGAGTCGTTCCCGTGGGGCGGTCGTCTCCACCTCGTGAACCCGGTCGATGAACTTGTCCAACAGATAGCTCAAAAACGCCGCGAGAAGGTCGTCTTTCGTGTCGTAGTGATAGTGAATCGCGGCCGTCGATTTGCCATACTCCTCCGCGATGGAGTGTATCGTGAGGTTCGCATAGCCGTGTTCACAGAGTGCCCGATAGGTCGCCTGCATTATCGCCTGTTCGGCGTCGGAACGCTCGTCACCGTCGGAAGGCGCTGCCATTAACTAAACAACTAGTTATCACGGCAAAACGCTTGTGGTCTCGATGCGAACAGCGTGTATTGACCAGTATGACACGTGAATTGGCATCCCTCCGTTTCGTCCCTCTTTTTCTCCTGATAAACAACACAACTATTAACTCTCCTGACTAACTATTCAGTTAGAAATGGGAACACAGCAGTCGAACGGGCCGCCGCCCGAAACACACGAGGCCATCATGGCCGCCACACATCGGGCACTCTGTGAACACGGCTATGCGAACCTCACGATGAAGCGTATTAGCGACGAGTTCGGCAAGAGCAAGTCGCTTCTCCACTACCACTATAACTGTAAGGAGGAGTTGCTCCTCTCGTTTCTGGACCACCTCCACGAGAAGTTCGACGCGAAAATTTCGACGGACGACTACGACACCGCGACGGACGCGCTGCTCTTCAGCATCGATGCGTTCTTTCCTGACCCCGATACGGAGAGCGATTTCGATATCGCCATGCTGGAGATGGGGATGCAAGCGCCCTACAACGACGCGTTCCGCGACCAGTTCCAGGAGAACAACGACCGACTGCGGGGACTGTTCGCCGATATCATCGCTCGGGGTATCGAGCGCGGCGAGTTCGAGGAGGACATCGATCCGGAACGGGCGGCCGAACGACTCCTGATATTTCTCGACGGGGTCC
>NZ_JBAWAC010000458.1:0-1767 GCF_049589095.1 Haladaptatus sp.
AGTTTGTGACGCGACGGTATGGGCACGGTACGGACACGAAGAACGGTTCGCTGACGCGACTGGAACCGACCCCGACCGGACGTTTCGGGAAGGAACGAAAGTCGGCCCGCTGACCGTCATCGAAACGCCGGGTCACGCCCCGGACCACCTCGCGTTCGCCACCGACGAGGGGGTCGTCTCGGGCGACCTCGCCGTCGCAGAGGGAAGCGTCGTCGTCGCGGCTGGGGAAGGGGACCTTCGTGCCTACCTCACGTCGCTCCGGCGACTGTACGCAAAGAATCCGGCGGCGCTGTATCCGGGCCACGGACCGGTCATCGAGGACCCACGAGCGACGATTCGGCGACTCATCGACCACCGACTGCACCGTGAAGGACGCGTTCTCGACGCGGTCCGTGACGGTGCCCGAACGCTCTCGGAGGTCACGGACGCGGCCTACGACAAGGACATCTCCGGCGTCCGGGAGTTCGCGGAGCGAACCGTGGCCGCCCATCTGGAAAAGCTGGCAGTCGAGGGGAAGGTAGCGTGGAACGGCGAGCGCGCGGTGCCGAACTGAGTCTGCCGACACCCACAACGATTTTCATTCCACAAACGAACCGTTCCCCGTGGAAACTCTCGAAGCCGAATTGGAACGAGCGAACTCGCTCGACACGGCCGACCTCGCCGATGCAATCGAGGACATCGGATTCGAGTGTACGCGCTGTGGTGCCTGCTGTACGAGCGAAGCGGACGACCCCCACACCGCCACCGTCTTCCCCGACGAAGTGCGCGAGCTACAGGCGGCGACGGAGTACGACTTTCGGGACGTGGCCCGTCCCATGCCGTTCGGATTGACGGCGGACGGCGACGGCGAGACGTTCGAATGGGCGCTTCAAACCGATGACTGCGGCGACTGCCAATTCTACGAGGACGGCATCGGCGCGTGTTCGGTGCATCCCGACCGCCCGCTCATCTGTCAAACGTACCCCTTCAGCGTGGCGCTCGGCGGAACGAGCCAACCGATGGGCGACCCCGTGGACGAATCCGGCATGGTTCGCGCCCACGAATGCGAAGGTCTCGGCCGGGACATCGACAGGGAACACGCGGAGGAACTCGCGGCGGCGCTCAAAACCCGCGCCATCCGCGAACTCGAAGAGGCGATTGGTGTGCGCGACAACTACGAACCCGCGGACCCCGCCCCCGGAGAGATCGTCGTCCACGACTCCGAAGGTGCGAAAAACCCCGACGGGACGACGTACGGAAAGTGATCTTCTCACAGCGAGTGGTTCTCACAGCGAGTGGTTCTCACAGCGAGTGGGCGGCACTCGCGCATCCACGAGCGATAGGCCGGTGATACGGCTGCTAGAATCAGGCATCGACGCAGCCGGAAACGGAATTGACACAGCCGCCAGAAATCAGCATACCCGTCCAGCCGCCAGTCGCTAGCGCACTCTCACCGAAAGACCTGCGGTCTTTCGAGCCATCAAAATCGCGCCGCGATTTTGAGACGCCGGAAAATCGGAGATTTTCCGGGTCGAGAAACCCTCGAAGGGGGTGACGTAGACTTTTGGCCCAGATTTTGCCAGAGAACGCGGCTCCGCCGCGCGAACGCAGCAAAAGGTGGAGTAGAAATGTGGTGTTCGATAATTCTTTAATGGTTGACTACTTGGATTCACGTGGAGGTCTACGAGCCTTGGAAATCTCTGATAAACTCCTGTGTCTGTTCAGCGGTGATGTTACTCTCAACGGCGACGAATACGTTGTCTCGATACCACGCCGTGAAATCGATAC
>NZ_JBAWAC010000459.1:0-1540 GCF_049589095.1 Haladaptatus sp.
CTCTGACGGTGGACGACTGAGCGAACGTAGTGAGCGAAGGAGTCGGTTGGGGAGGCGTGTGGCCTGCGGTGCGGTGGCGGGGCGGGTGCGGTATTCATGCGGCTCGGTTACTGAGATCACCATAGAATCAAACGTTCCTGTGCGGAGCGTAGCGAGGGCTTTCGAGGCGGTCTGCCTCCTAGCAACTTCATCGCATCCCACCAAACACCTCTATTCGTAGCGAACGGACGGTTGTTCGAGGGGGTCCGTAATCGCTGCTATCGCAGGACAATCAGTTCACGAAAATCGCTGTTTTTCGCTTCAGAGCTTCCGAGCCATCATGACTTCGTCCACGAACTCGTCGCCGACGAGGTAGTGATCCGGACGGACGGCCTCGGTCTCCCAGCCGTAGTCCTGTAGCAGTTCGATGGCGGTTTCGTTGGTGGCGGGGAGGCTCTGGTAAACTTTGGTGTAATCCGTCTCAGTGGCCCAGTTCATCGCGCGTTCGAGCAAGCGGCCGCCGATGCCGTGTTCACGGTAGGGGCTTCGGACGCCGACGGTCAACTCGGCGGTGTGGCGCAGTTCGTCGAGTTCCGGCGCGTCCAAGTGGACCCATCCGGCGATTTCGCCGTCGTTCTCGCCGCCGGTGACGGTGGCAACGTAGAACATGCGCGAGCGGCGGTCGTTGCGCCGGAGGAGCGCGCCCTCGTCGCCGATGTCGGCCGCGACGCGTTTGGCGGAAATCGATGCGCCTTCGTCGGCGACCTCACGAATCGCGGTTTCGATGCCCCGCCAGTCGGACTGGTGAGCCTGTCGGATTCGGTACGAGAGGTCGGTTTCGTCGTACTCCTCGACGTCGTCGTCCATCGCGAGGTGGAGTTCCCCTTCGCTCTGGACGAGGAGACCGGAATTCACGAGCGCGGCGACGGAGTTGTGGAACTCCTCCGCCGGGATTCGAACCCGTGGCTCGGTCGTCCCCGAGCGAGCGGGTTTCGACCCGGACGGCGAGTCGATTCGGACCTCGTCACGAACCTCCCCGATGGTGGCCGCCCCGCTGGTCTCGACGTGGTGGTAGATGCGTTGTTGAATCGCGTTTTCGAACTCGAGGTCGGCAGGTGCTCCCATAGGAGAGGGTACCACCCCGAGGGGATTTATTATTTATCGCCTAAAAAGTCGCGGCTCGAATTATAAACTCGCGAACGAATTATAAATTCTGAGCGAATCAGCCTACTTTTCTTCGACGTGTCGAACCTCGGTGGCGATGCCACGGGTGGATTCGACCATTTCAGGGCCACTCATCTCGGCGCGGCCGATGGCGAACGCCTTCGGGCCTTCGATGACGACTTCGTCGCCGGGGCGGATGTCGTCGTCCGCGTCCACGACACCGGGTGCGAGGACGCTTCCGTGGGGGGCAAAGGCGTCAATCTCGACGCGCTTGATCGGCGCGCCGCTCTCGACCCAGTGGCGTGCACCGTTGAGCGTGAACGAGAGGATTCCGTACTGGGGAACCATCGCGGCGAGTTGCTCGCCGTCGTCGTCGTGCACACGCAGTTTCGGGTAG
>NZ_JBAWAC010000460.1:0-2452 GCF_049589095.1 Haladaptatus sp.
CCGAATACGTCTCCCGGTCGCCGAAGTACCGGAGCGCGTACTCGGTCGGATACCACCCCGGTTCGGGAAACGCGGACGGCAGTTCTATCGGGACACGAATTTCGGTACAGAGATCACGGAGGAACGACCGCGTGACCATCGGCTCGAAGAAGATCAGCTCTCCGTCGAACGTCCCCCAGAGGAACGTATGGGTGAACGGTTCGCCGTTGAACTCCGGCGCGGTCCGGTCCATCAGGTGGTTCCCCATCCCCGGTTCGACGGCACTGAGGGATTCGTACTCCGGCGGCCGCTGGCGCAGTGGCAACGGTTCCGTCCCCCGCTCCAACGTTTCACAGGTGACCGCAGTGGATGCCTCCGGGCAGTATCCGTTCTCGATCTCGTCACGTTTCGCCCGCGGCATCAGATAGAAGTGGAAATCGAAGTGAGGGACGGAATAGACGTCCGGCGGCGGATGACCGTCCGGATTCCAGTTCAGCATGAACCACCGGAACGGTATCGTCTTCCCTCCTTCCGGGAACGCGAGGATGGTTTCGTGCCCGCAGCACGGTGTCTTCCCGTCCGGAATCTCCCACGTACCGTCTGTCGTCGCCGTCGGCAATCCGCTCAACACCTCGGCGGTGAACCGGACGCCGACGGACAGTGGCTTCCCTGACTGCGCGCTCGTGACGAACGTTCGAATCACTCCGTCACCCACGTCGGCGGGCGGCCCAAACGTCGTTCTACTCGGCGAGGTGTTTCCTTTCTTCGCCCCTTCGTTGGGTATCGACGTGGCGAGGAGCGGCCGTTCGGCCGGTCGATTCGTATCGAATCCGAATCGGGAGCCAGACGCACCGAATCCGAGTGCCTTCAGGAGCGTGCGACGATTGGATACCATCCGTGTAGAGCACAACGCGTACCCATGTCGTTCTTTGTCCAATTCGACGGACTCCGTGACGTTCAGGAACTATAATTTTGTTATTCGACTTATCGAAAGAAAGAACCGGGTGGGAGCCGAACTCCAACCAAATGCATCGAATCGAAACGTCCGAGTCCGAACGTCGAACCGTCGAGCCCACGCTTCACGTCGGCATCTTCCCGCTTCCTGCGTATGGTCACGTCAACCCGACGCTGCGGACGGCACGCGAACTCGTCGGTCGCGGTCACGAAGTCACGTATTACCTGCCCGAACGGTTCGCGGACGTGGTCGAACCGACCGGCGCGACGTTCGAGCGTCTCGGCGAGGAGTTCGACTTGATGAGTCGGATGAACGACGACGGGAAACCGGGCGTGAACCCGACCGACGACGATCAGGGTTCGCGCCGCGAACGCCTCGTCCGTTTCATGTCCGAGACGCTCGATTACGCCCCGCCGCTCGTCGACCGCGTCGCCAGGGACGACGTCGACCGCGTGGTTACCGACCCGATGTGCCTGTGGGGTCGTGTCGTGGCGAACGAACTCGACGCTCCGACGGTGTCGTTCAACACGAGTTTCGCCATGCGGGAGGGGTCGCCGTTGATTGAGAACGTCCGTTCGTTCGACGACGACGAACCCGGATTCTCCGGCGAGATTCTGGAGCTACTGACCGACGTCGGCATCGAAGACCCCGACCGGAGCGACTTCTTCGTCGCGGATACCGACCGCGCGCTGGTTCCGTTGACCCGCGAATTTCAGCCCGATGCGGCGTCGTTTGGCGACGATCACGTTTTCGTCGGCCCGATGGTGCGCGACGGTGGCGAACAGCGCGACGCCGACCTTCCGCTCGACCGCCTCGCCGAGCGCCGGTCGGTGTACGTTTCCCTCGGGACCGTCATCCGTGGGGACGACGACTTCTTCCGCGCCTGCTTCGATGCCTTCGACGACGGCGAATGGGAGGTCGTCCTCAAGGCGAAGACCGATGCCGACCGCCTCGATGCCGAGAGTCCGGAGAACGTCCACGTCCGCTCACGCGTCCCGCAACTCGACGTGCTCGACCGCGTCGACGCGTTCGTCACCCACGGCGGGATGAACTCGACGATGGAGTCGCTATCGTTCGGCACGCCGACGGTCGTCGTCCCACATATGGCCGATCAGCATCTCGTCGCCGAGCGGGTCAGTTCCCTCGGGGTCGGCGTCGTCCTCGAGGACGAGGAGGTAACGGCCGCGGCGGTCCGCGACGCCGCCGACTCGATCACGGCCGAACCGTATCACGAAGCTATCGAGGAGTTCAATGTGTCGGCTCGGTCCGCTGGCGGTGCTGAACGGGCGGCCGATACCATCGAAGAACCGGGAACGGCACCCCAACTCACCGAAGGCTGATCGGTGTCGCGTCGGCGACGCACGAGTGGGCGTAACAACCGTTGTGAGACATCGAAATAGAGACCGATTTCTCGAACCCTCGTACAGTCACCCTGAAGACCGGTCCGTCAGTTCTCGTAGGTTCGTTCGATTCCGTGGCGACGCAACAGGTGGCGCACGATGTTCAGTTCCCATCTCG
>NZ_JBAWAC010000461.1:0-13166 GCF_049589095.1 Haladaptatus sp.
GTTGGTTGATGGTCACGTCGAGTCCGACATCGTTCAGGTTGGATTTGACGACCTGTGCGGCCTGAATCGGACTCGGGTTGTACGGACGCGGGTTCTTGAACGTCGCCAACTCGAACGAGAAGCCGCCGCCGTAGCCCGCTTGCTTCAGCAACTTCTTCGCCTTCTCCGGGTTGTGCTCGTACGGGCTGATGCTGTCGTTGTAGCCCATGACGCTTTCTGGAATCGGCTGGTTCGCCTCCTTTGCAATACCATCGAAGATGGTGTTGACGATGGCCTTCGTGTTGATGGCGTAGCTGATGGCCTGCCGGACCTTCTTCTTCCGGAACGGCTTCACCTTCGCCATGTTGAACGCCATGTAGCCGATGTTGATACCGGCGGCGGAGATGAGTTTCGCGTTGCTCGACTGTTTGACCTGCTGGGACGACTGTGCGCCGAGGCCGTCGATGATGTCCGCGTTACCCGTGTCGAGGGTCTGTGCACGCGAGGTGTTTTTCCCGACGACAGTGAAGACGACTTCGTCCACGTACGGGCCGTCTCCCCAGTAATCGTCGTTCTTTTCGAGGCGAACACGGTTGTTGCTCGTGTCCCAGTTCTTGAGTTTGAACGGGCCGGTGCCGACCGGGTTCGATTTGAGCTTCGTATCGTACTTCTTGATAGCCTTCTCGGAGTGAACCGCCGAAACGAACATGGCGAGGTTCGGCAGGATGGGCGCGTACTTCTTCTCCAAGGTGATTTCGAGTTTGTTGTCGCCCTTCGCTTTCACGTCCTTGATGACGCCGAGCGTGTACGGACCGTACGAGGAGGCGTACTTCTTGCCGGGGTAGTACTTGTAATCCTTGTCCACGAACCGGCGGTAGGAGGCGACGAAGTCGTCCGCGGTGAACGTCTCCCCGTTGTGGAACTTCACGTTCTTGCGGAGGTCGAGCGTGACCGTCTTGCCGTCCACGTTCCAGTTCGTCGCGAGTCCCTCCGTGAGGGAGGTCTTGCCGGGTTTGAATGCGATGAGCGTATCGTACAGCTGGTTGGTCACTTTCGCGACTTCACCGCTGGTCGAGTTCTGGAAGTCGAGGGACCCCGAACTGCTCCCGCGTGCGTAGGTGAGCGTGCCGCCCTTACCGCCGCTGTTTCCGTTATCGGTGTTGTCTCCGCCACCGTTCCCATCGCTCGTCGAACTGTTGTCGTCGCCCGTGTTACCGCCGATACAACCAGCGAGCGTCGCTGCTGCTGCAGCACCACCAGCAGCTTTGAGGAAATTACGTCTGTCAGTCAATCTGTCGCGTGACGCCATACGCCACTGTGGTCACATGTTCTATATAAACATACCGGAGCTATAATATCCAATATACAGACGAAAATTAGGATAAACCGATCTTCGGAGGAACTTCATTATATATTTGGATGGAAAACACTGGATGTCTGAAGTCGATTTTTATTGTCCATTCAATGAAACGAAATTCAGGAACGGACCGGAGATCCGCTTCACGACGTACCCCTGCACGTCGTTTCCGACGCCGTGGTGTCCCATCTCAAAACAGTTCCTTTTCTGATATATTTCCCAAATGTCGACGATGGATGTCATAATCCTGCCGGACGGAACCGTGATGGCACTCGATTGGAACGAGGGTCGAACGTGTCGAATCGAGAATACGGGTCGAAAACTGAACTCGTTCGGATTAGTTCGGCTGCTCGTAGAGATGACAGGCCGACGGGTGGGTCGTGTCCTGAAGCACCGGATTCTGCTGCTCGCAGATGCTCGCAAACTGCTCGCGCAGGAGTGACTCCGCCGACTCCCAGTCGCCATCGGCGAGGTGGTCGAACGACTCGGCGACGACCTCACGTGGTTCACCCGTTGGTTCCGTCTCGAACAGCCTGTCCCAGAGAATGGCGTGGAACGGGTCGTTCACGGGCTGTCGGGTCGCCGATTCACCCGTCGAAGCGTTGGACCCCTCACCCGCCGTGGGCTGGGCGTCCGTCCGCTTTTCACCGCCGTCGGTCGCTGCTCGGACTTGGGAGCTACCCTCTGCCGCTCGCTCGTGGACCGATTCGAGGTTGATGGCGCGGTTCTCGACTCGCTCGCGGTAGTTCATCACTTCGCGGTACGCCTGCTGGTCGATATCCATCCCCTCCGGGGGGATGATCTGCGGACAGCGCGTTCGGAAGTGACAGCCGCTCGGCGGGTTGATGGGCGACGGCACGTCACCCTTGAGGATGACGCGGTCGTCGGTGTCCACTCTGGGGTCGGGCTCCGGAATCGCCGAGAGCAGCGCTTGTGTGTAGGGATGTTTCGGATCGGCGAACAGTTCGTCCGTGTCCGCGATCTCCACGATCTCGCCGAGGTACATCACGGCGATGCGGTCGGAGATGTGCCGAACGACGGAGAGGTCGTGGGCGATGAACAGGAACGTCAGGCCGAACTCGTCCTGCAGGTCTTCGAGCAGGTTGATGATCTGGGCCTGCACGGAGACGTCCAGCGCCGAGACCGGTTCGTCGGCGACGATGAAGTCCGGGTCCACCGCGAGCGCGCGGGCGATGCCGACGCGCTGGCGTTGGCCGCCGGAAATCTCGTGTGGGTACCGGTCGCGCTGACTGGGGTCGAGGCCGACGTTCTCCATCAGTTCCTCGACGCGTTCCCGTCGGTTCTCCTTCGCCAGTCCGTGGATCTTGAGCGGTTCCGCGATGATGCTCCCGATGGACATCCGTGGGTCCAGACTGGACAGCGGGTCCTGGAAAATCATCTGGACGTCCTTGCGTCGCTCGCGCATCTCGTCGCCGTCCAAGCCGCCGAGGTCCGTTCCGGCGAAGACGACTCGCCCGTCGGTCAAGTCTTCGAGCCGGAGCAGTGACCGACCGGCGGTCGATTTGCCACAGCCGGACTCGCCGACCAATCCCACCGTCTCGCCCTCGTAGATGTCGAACGAGATGCCGTCGACCGCTTTCACGCTGTCGTCGCCGTCCGAGAGCCACTTATCGAGGAAGTCGTCCGCGCGCGAGTAGTGCTTCTTCAGCTGATCGACTTCGACCAGCGTGTCGCCGATTTCGTGGTCACTGGTCGTGAGACTCTCCTGTTCCTGGATGTACTCCGTTTTGTCGAACGATTCGAGGACGCACTTGGCGCGGTGGTCCAGGTCCTCCGGACCGTGTTGGAGGTTCGGAATTTCACCCTGCGTACATTCGGGTTGCGCCCACGGACAGCGGTCGGCGAAGTGACATCCCTGCGGCATGTCGATGAGGTCGGGAACGTTCCCCTCGATGGGGGTCAGTCGTTCCTTGTCCTCGCGCGGGACGGATTCGAGGAGCGCGTAGGTGTACGGGTGGCTCGGGTTGTGGAAAATCTCGTCCACGGGGCCGACTTCCACGAGGTCTCCCGCGTACATCACCGCGACTCGGTCACAGGTCTCGGCGACGACGCCGAGGTCGTGGGTGATCATGAAGACGGACATGCCCAACTCGTCCTGCAGGTCGTTGATGAGGTCGAGAATCTGGGCCTGAATCGTCACGTCCAGTGCGGTCGTCGGCTCGTCCGCGATGAGCAGTTTCGGCTTGCACGCGAGTGCGATAGCGATGAGGACGCGTTGGCGCATCCCGCCCGAGAACTCGTGTGGGTACTCCTCCACGCGAGATTCCGGTTCCGGAATCCCCACTTCTTCGAGGATGTCGATGGTGTCTTCGAGGAGCTCGCCGTCGATTTCGTCGTTACCGAGTTTCGGGGCAATTTCCCGCACCGCGTTCCACCAGCTATCCTTTCGCTGGCCGCCGTACTGGTGGAGTCGAAGGCTTTCGGCCACCTGCTCGCCGACGGTCAGTGCCGGGTTGAGCGAGGTCATGGGGTCCTGGAAGATCATCCCCATCTCGCTGCCGCGGATGTCCCGCATGACGGATTCGGGCGCGGCCATGATATCGATGTAGCCCTCGTCGGGGAACACGAACTCCCCGACGCCGCTCGGATATTTCTCGGCGAACGCTTCGGCGACTTCGGCGTGCTGGAATTTCATATCTCCCGAAACGACTTCACCCGGGTCGTCGATGAGTTGCATCGCCGAGAGCGCGGTAACACTCTTTCCGGACCCTGATTCGCCGACGAGTCCGATCGTTTCGCCCTCGCGGATATTCAGTTCGAAGTCGTCCACCGCTTCGACAGTTCCCCGCTCGGTGTGGAACTGCGTTTTGAGATTCGAGATGGACAGTAGATCGCTCACGATTACGCGGCTATGGTGGTCGCGCGAGCAAAAATCGTTCGGTTGAGTATAGCATACGACACAGTAACGAAAGGAAGCTCGTGAAAAAATCTCACAACCGCAAAACCATCTCTAGCTCGAAACTCTCGGCATCGGCCGTCTCGAACCCGACGTTGCGATAGAGGTTGACGGCGGCGCGGTTCCATCGTTCGACCGTGAGCCACACCTTGCCGATGCCTTCCTGTCGCCCATAGCCGAGGAGTGTTCGGATGAGATGCGATCCGATTCCGGCGCGTTGGTACTCCTGATGTACGAAGATGGCGAGCTCGTAGGAGGAGTTCCCGTCGGGAACGAGGGTCGCATGACCCGCGACCTCGTCACCGTCCCATGCGACGACGTTCAACCCGTCGCCGTCGGTCAGCGTCTCCACCCAGTTGCGCACCCGTGGTTCCGTGGCCGGGGGAATCCCCTGTGCTCGGTCGGCCGGGTCGAAATCGACGTACATCGAGACGAGTGCTTCCGCATCACCCTCCTCGAAGGGACGGACTTCGATGTCTCGCCCTTCGCGGTCGGTGAACGTCTGCGGTGGTTCCGGGAACGGCCCAGCGGGCTCGTCCGGGAACCGGCGGTCGGGACTCATCGTACTAGTTTCACCGAGACGTGCGAGTTCAATAGGACGAACTCCGCGATCTGGCCCAAGCGGATCTTCCCCATCGGACTGCGCTGGCCGCCGTCGAGGACGATCTGTTCGAACCCTTCGCTTTCGGCGATGTCGAGCAGTCGGCTCCCGGGATCGCCGGAGACCTCCCGAACGGTCGCGTCGAACTCGACGTCGTCCAGTACCGCCTGTACCTTCTCCGTGATGTCGTCCTTCGCCAGATCGCTTTCCGGGTTGTCGAGGATGGCGACCGTCAGTTCGTCGTCCGCCGCGACCGCGCGCTCGACGGTTCGGGAGAGCGCGGTAAGGGAGTCATCGCTCCCGCCGATTCCCAATAAGACCTTCATACTACCTCCATTTCCGCCGGGTATCAAAACAGTTGGGTGCGATACGCTTTTGCACCCCGCTCGGTAACGACGGGATATGTCGAACGACCCCTCCCCGCCCGAGCCCGAAACGGAGGACGAGCACGCCGAAACGACACGCGAGACGGCGGAAGGCGTTTCCCAGGAGATGGCCGCCGAATCGGCGACCGAAACGACTCCCGATGTCGGAAACGATACCACACCCGCCGAACCTGATACCCCCGAAATACCGCCGGAGGTGCAGAAATACGCGCGATTCAAGAAGATGGACGGGGCACAGTACGACCGCGTCAACGAGTTCCTGCGCGACCGGACCTACATCACCGCGCGCGAGTGGGCCATCGCCCGTCTCTGTGCGGACTTCCGAACCGAAACCGGCGTAGAGATGACGAAAATCGGGAACAACCTCCCGTATCTCGTCCCGTTCATGACCGACACGTACACCCCGCAGGCGGTGAATCAGGCGCGGTCGGCGTTCGAGGACAAGGTTCGAAAAGCGGGCGCGACGTTCCTCTATGGCGCGATGTCCGGCTTTTTCACCGCCGAGGAATTGGACGACGTGATGTACGAGGTGACCGAGGTCGCCAAGTTCCTGCTCGAAGTCGAGGGCGTGGACCTCGCGGTCGAGGACGAACTCGCCGCCGAGGACAGGATTTCGAGCGTCATGCGCGAGGTGCGTGAATCGAGCGAGGAGTTGCGCCACGACGAGATGGAGTGTCCCCACTGCGGGCACGAAATCAACGGCGAGGAGTAGGGTTCGTTACTCTTCGACGTCCGCTTCTTCCACGTCGGCGGTCGCCGCTTCGATCTCTTCCTCCGTCGGGCGGAACAGCGACGGGTCGTCGTGAACGAACTGGACGCGGTCCTCGCTTAGCGTTCGGACGAACGTGTACATCTCCCCCGCTTCTGTCGCGTCGTCCAACATCCCCTCCGCTCCCTGCATGTCGTAGTACACCGGGTAGAGAACGGCGGTTTCGGCGTCGTGGTCTTCCATGACGACGACACCGAACACTAGGCCATCGGCGAGCGCGCGATAGAATTCGAACGCATCGAACGAAACGCCGTCGTCCATCAGTTCCTCTACCTCCTCGAACTCGTTGTCCGGAACGAGCACGTCGAGTCCGAACTCGTCGTCCTCGTCCAGCCAAAGCGGCGTTACGTCGCCGGGATGAAGCTGTACCGTCTCCCATCCCTCGTCGTCGTATTCCGCCGCTGTCGCGTCCATGTCGTCGATGACGTTCTCCCAGTACGGCATCGCGCGTGAGTGCGCCGTGACGTTCGGCGTCGTCCGGTCCATACACCGATGGGCGGTTTTTTCGGGTAAAAACGTTGTGTCATCGCGGTTCGACCGCGCGTCTCAACTTCTGGCGATTCGAGGGGACACCAGATAATCGACTACCCCAGCACCTTCGGCGAACGAGTGGTGCATCGCGAGCGGGATGTCGACGCCGAGTTCGAGTTCGACGTCCAAATCGCGCGGCATCGCTCGGTCGATGGCCGTCAGATAGTCGATGGAGAACAGCGCGTGTGCGTCGCCGGGGGTGAACCCCGCGAGGTCGTCCGCCGGAACCGCGAGCGAGACGTCGTCGGTGTCGCCGTCCGCCTCGGCGTAGAACAGTTCCTCCTCCGCGTCGATTCCGAGCGTCACGTGACTCGAAACCATATCGGCCGCCGTCACCGCCCGACTGATGGTTTCGGCGTCCGTGACGACTTCCCCGGTGAATTCGAACTCGACGTTCGACCGGTCCGGCGGAGAGCGAACCGTCTCGGGGTCGAGGAGGGCGAGCGTGTAGGTGAGTTCGCCGATGCGAATCACGAGTTTTCGCGTCTCGGCGTCGAGCGTAAGCGATATCAACTGGTCGCGCTCGGCCATCCCCACGATATCGCTGAATCGAGGTACGTTGACGCCGACGTGGGCACCGTCGGTCTCGTAGGATTCGAACGCGTCGGGTTTCAGGATGAGGTCGATGGCGGCCACGGTGGCGGGGTCCATCGCCGGGATACGGATACCGTCGTCGTCGAAGTAGAGATGACACTCGTCTACCAACGCCTCGACCAGCGAGACGGTCGTCTGCATCACGTTGGCGCTCACAACCCCTTCGAACAAGCTGTCTCCGTCGCTGCTATGCCGCGGTTTCGAACTGGTTTCGCTCATCGTTTATCGGCTAAGATATCAGCAAACAACCACCTAATGATTTTGCTAATACTCTCGACAGATAACTCAATATGGGTTATGATTATATGAGTGCATCTCATTTCATAACCTGATATAAGTTATGGACGGGAACGAGCGACCCCGCGGAATCCTGAGTCAGGCCGACCGCGCGTATCTTCGCGGCGAGTCCGAACTCGCGAGTACGCAATCGGAACGCAACACGCGTGCGCGCATCCGGGACCGAACGTACAACGCGATGTGCGATTTCGAACTCCTCGTTGAGCGACTTCCGGAACGCGACCGACGGCTCATCTTCGAAAAGCGGTTCGAAAACATGGACGGCGCGGCGGCGTTCGATGCGCTCGTGTCCGCCGTTTCGTTCCTCTATCGAGCGACTGAGGACACCAGCCTCGATTTCGAGACGGTATTGCACGAAGGAATCAACATGGCGGAGGTGAGAGGGGGCAGGGTGGCGAGCGTCGATCTCGATCTGACCTTCCACTCGCTCTCCGTCGAGCAACTACGACACAAATTGGAAGCGGGTGAAGCGTTGTCGCTCACCGAAATCGCCTACCTACACGACAGCGACGAGATACGGATGGACGAACTGGCGGAGTATTTCAGGGACGCGGACGAGGAGTTGGCGATCGACGACGGGCGGATTCAATCGAAGATGACCAACTTCTGAGCCCCATCTAACCGAGAGAACGGAATCAGACCGAGAGAACGGGTTGGCTGGCGTACAGGAGTACGTACTCCGCCGCCTTTTCGAGCACGTCTCCGGGTTCGTCGGCGAGCGTTTCCCGCGGGACGACGATGAAGTCGGCGTCGACCTCGTCCGCACTGTCGAGCACGGTGCTGCCGGGATGGCGGAGTTTGCTGTGCGTCGAAAAGCCGTAGGCTATCGAACTGCCGAGTTCGACGTCGGCGTTCTCGGCGATGGCGTGTGCACCGTCGATGAACGATTCCGTCTCGTCGATGACGTCGTCCTCCTCAACCGTTCCGGTCTCGATCGCTCGGGACACTTCCTCACCGAACACGTAGAGCGTGTGAACATCGGCACCGTAGCGGTCGGCGATAGCAACCGCGTACTCGACGGCACGCACCGATTCGTCGCTTCCGTCTACCGGAACGAGTACCGTGTTTACTTCGACTGACGACTCGGACATACGTGTGGGTGCGCGTAGGTAAGCAAAAAGCCTTCTCCCGCTCGCCCGTCGAGAAACCGCAATCGGATGGGATTGCGGCTTGAGTGCAACCTTGCCCCGTCGGGCGTACTGATAACATGCACCATAGACCTTAGCCGTTTGGATTGGCGCAATTTAGTCTTAGGCTTTAAGCGGGATGCCGGAGGAATGAGAAACGATGATAGACACCGTCGTTATCGCCACCGATGGTTCCGAGAGCGTCGAACGGGCAGTGACGGTCGCACTCGACCTCGCGCGCCGCTTCGACGCCGAGGTACACGCGCTCTACGTCGTGGACGAGGGAGAAGTGAACTCCTCCCCCGAAACGCTGCGCGAGGAGTTTCACGACGCGCTCGAAGCACAAGCCGAAACGGCGCTCGAATCGATCCGCGAGAATACGAACGGGAGCGTCGTCACCGCCGTCCGGGAGGGCGATCCGGCCGCAGAAATCGGGGAGTACGCCCGCGACAACGACGTGGACGTGGTCGCGACGGGGACGCGAGGACGACACGGTGAAAACCGATTCCTCATCGGGAGCGTCGCCGAACGCGTCGTTCGAACCTGCCCGACACCCGTGTTGACGGTCCGGCAACTCGATCCGAGCGAGGCGTGAGGAAGACATTTATCAGACGGCTACGATGTTCCCGCCATGACCGCCATCGAATTGGTGGACGTTTCCAAGCGATTTGGGAACGTCGTTGCCCTCCGCAACCTCGATCTCTCCATACAGGAAGGTGAGGTGTTCGGTTTTCTCGGCCCCAACGGCGCGGGAAAATCGACCACCATCGACATCGTTCTCGACTACGTTAGACCGACCAGCGGAACGGTCAGCGTTTTCGGCCACGACGCCCAGCGAGAAACCCGGGCCGTTCACGAACGGATCGGTGTCCTCCCTGACGCCTACCACTCCTACGGCCATCTCACCGCCCGTCAACACCTCGACTTCGTCATCGAAACACGCGGCGCGAACGACGACCCGGACAGGATACTGGAACGGGTCGGCATTCCCGAGGCAGCGGACCGGCGGGCGGAAGGATTCTCGAAGGGGATGACCCAGCGACTCATCCTCGGCATGGCGCTCGTCGGCGACCCCGACTTGCTCATCCTCGACGAACCGACGACCGGCCTCGATCCCAATGGGGCGCTGGCGATGCGGGAAATCATCCAGGAGGAGAGCGACCGCGGGACGACCGTGTTCTTCTCCAGTCATATCCTGGAGCAGGTTGAAGCGGTTTGTGACCGCGTCGCGATCCTCAACGACGGCGAACTGGTCACGGTGAACTCCATCGACGGACTCCGCGAGACGGTCGGCTCTGGTGCGTCACTGACCGTCGAAGTGGATCGGATTCCGTCGGGTACGCTCGACAGAGTGCGTGGCGTCGAGGGCGTCGGGAACGTCGTCGCCGACGGGACGACGCTCGTGGTGGCCTGTACGAACCAGTCGAAAAAGCGCGTTCTCGACGTCGTCGAATCGACGGGTGCAGTTATCGAGGATTTCGAAACCGAGGAGGCGTCGCTCGAAGAACTGTTCGCCACCTACACGGCGGAGGTACCGGCATGAACTGGCCCGTTTTGGCGAAAAAGGACTTCCTCGACGCCTACCGGAAGTGGTCGCTCGCGACTGCGGCCGCCGGGTTCGTCCTGTTCTTCGCCGTTCCGACGTATCTGGGGATGAGCCACGCGCAAAATCCCGGCGGGCAGGACTTCTTCGGGTTCGTGCAGACGGCCCTCTTTTTCGTCCCGTTGGCGGGGCTGATGATGAGTTACGGGGCTATCGCGGGCGAGCGCGAACTCGGCAGCCTGAAACTCCTGCTCGCGCTCCCGTACACCCGGTTGGACGTGATTTCCGGGAAGGCCATCGGACGGGCCGCAGTCGTCGGCGCGGCGGCGACTATCGGCATTCTCGTCTCGACGCTCGTCTTCGTCGTCCTCGGCGGGACGCTCTCCATCGTCGGGTACATGCTGTTTCTCGTTCTCGTCCTGCTCCTCGCGGCGGCGTACACGAGTTCCGCGGTCTGTCTCTCGGCCGCTTCGCCGACGAGCAACCGCGCGATGGCGACGAGCGTCGGGTTCTTCCTCCTGACGCTCGCGGGCTGGTCGGCGATTCCGCTGGTGATCCGGTACGTGCTCAACGGTTTTTCGATGCCGAGTGGCGCGGAACCCGTCTGGGCGAAAGTCATCGACAGCCTCAGTCCCATCCAGGCCTACTCGAACGGGATGAGTTCGCTGGTGCACGGACACGCCGCATCCACGTTCTATCGGTCCGGCTGGTTCGCCCTCCTCGTCCTCCTCGGATGGGCCGTGGTCCCGGTCGCGCTCGGCTATCGGCGGTTTCGTTCGGCGGACCTCTGACCCGTTTTTTGACGCGGGATTCCACACCCGGTAGAATTCTTTTGTCTGTTCGGATAAATATATATTTTTCGTTAGAAATACATAATATCCGGACGTGAGGAGTTTCACTTCCAGATGGTTGACAGCCAGAGTTCACGATCGGAACGAGCAGTATCTGCCACTAGCAGCTCACGGCGCGGATTTCTACTGAAATCAGGAAGTGTTCTCGCGGCGGCGACGGTTGCGACGGGAGTCGGTGCGGCGGCGGGCGAGGAGCGGACGTCTCACGCGATTCGGCGCGGAACGAACGACGAAACGGACGTACACGTCGTCAAATCCGGGGAACCGGGTCCGACGGCCGTCGTCGTCGGTGGCATCCACGGCAACGAACCGGCCGGATACCGGGCCGCCGGTGGTATCGCCGAATGGTCCATCGACAAGGGGAAACTCGTCGTGATTCCGCGAGCGAACCCGGTCGCTATCGAACGGGGAGCGTATCTGAACGACGATGGGAACCTGAACACCAAGTTTCACCCGGGGTGCGAACCGAGGACGGCACTCGCTCGCGCTCTCTGGTACGAGATCGACCGTCACGACCCGAAGACGGTGTTGACCCTCCATAGCTCGAAGGGCATCCTTTGGGATGCGGATGCGCCGGACGGAACCGGACAAGCCATCTTCCCGACGACTTCGGAAGGTGCCGACCGGGACGCGACGAAAACGGCGTCGTACATGAACAACCACCACCTCGCCGACTCGCTCCCCGAGTACTACGAGTTCAAGATGGGGCGGTTGCTCGACGGGAGCGAACCCCTCCTGGCCGGAAAAGTCGGCCGCGACATGGAGATCCCCGCCTATCTCCTCGATACGACGCGATACGGTACGGACCTCGACACGCGGATCAACTGGACGCTGAACATGGTCCGTCACCTCCTCGAACGGAACGGCATCTCCCGAACGTTCGAATAAGTTCGTCTTCCCGGAGCCATACCCGGTAACTCTTTGGGACAGGGGTATGAGGGAAGGTATGAAAGATTGGGTTATCGACGACGAGAACCTCTCGCTCGAACGGAAATCGCTCCTCCCGGGTGAGGGCTTTTTCTTTCCCGACTCGCTCGAAGCACGGCAGGAAGAACAGGAAGCGAAAGAGGAGTTGGAGGGTGCGGAACGGGCCGTCGTCGCCGACCCCGACGCTGACGGACTGGCGGCAACCGCGCTCGTTCGCGAAGCCTACGGCGAGACGGCGCTCATCGACGCCGGACCGCACGACCTCGCGGACGCCCTCGAACGGGTCGTCGCGTACAGCGAACCCGGTGCGACCGTCTTCATCTGTGACCTCTGTCCCGACGCCTACGAGCCGATAGCGACGGAACTCGAAGTCCTCGTTGAGGAGGCGAACGAGGTCTTCTGGTTCGACCACCACCAGTGGGACGAAGCCGTGGCCGACGCCGTTCGCGCGCTCGGTATCGAACTCGTCGTCGGGGAATCCGACGAAGAGTGTACCGCCGACGTGGTCGCCCGCTCGCTCGACTACGACTTCCCGGACTACCTCGTCGAACTCGCGGAAGTCACGCGCGACCACGACTTGTGGCTTCGGGACGACCCACGGAGCGACGACTTGGCGGACTACTCCTACTGGGCGGAACCCGAGGAGTACATGGCGGTCATTCAGGAACACGGCGCGGAACTCCCCGCGGAAGTCGAGGAGTTCCTCGCGGAACAGCGCGTCGAGAAGGAGGCGCTCATCGAGCGGGCGGTTTCCCGCGCCGAGATGAAGCGAATCGGCGACTGGACGGTCGGGGTCACCTACGGCCGCTGTTCGCAGAACGAGGTCGCGGAAGCGATGCGCGAACAGGGTGCGGACGCTTCGGTCGTCGTCAAACCCGCCGGAAGCGCGAGTATTCGCGGTACCGACGAGTTCGAGCGATGCCACGAGGTCGCACGGCAGGTCAACGGCGGCGGCCACCCGAAAGCGGCGGGTTGCAAACCGAGCATCTACGACGACATGCTGGACTACGCCCACCACTGGACCACACAGGGCGCGGTGACCAAACAGGTGATTCTGGAAGCGTTCTGGGCCCTGAAACACGAGGACGACGAACTGGACACCGACGAATAGGGTCGCTTCGAACGGACCGTCCCGAACAGTACAAAAAATTAACTGTTCTGCGTTGCTACTCGTCAGGATGGTCGATAAAAACGCGGTTCGTCGCGCGTACGACGTTTCAATTCCTCGTGTTCAGTTCCTCGTAAGATCACTACCGATGATCTATCCGAAGAGTTTGGGGTCACACA
>NZ_JBAWAC010000462.1:0-5365 GCF_049589095.1 Haladaptatus sp.
GAAGGGCATCTTCGACGGCATCACGGACCGCCGTCTTGACGCGTCCCTCGTCGCCGAACCGGACTTCCATCTTTCGCGGGTGGACGTTCACGTCCACGGCGTCGCCCGGAACGTCGAGGAAGAGGACGGCGAAGGGATATCGGTCGGGCGCGAGTTGGTTGCCGTAGGCGTCGAGGATGGCCTCTCGAACCACCGCGGAGCGGACGTAGCGCCCGTTGACGTAGGTGGCGACGTACTCGCGCGTGCTCCGTGTCGTTTCGGGGTGGCTGACGTGACCCGAGACGCCGATGTCGTCGTCGCCCTCGACGGGAATCATCGCGGTGGCGACCTCTCGCCCGTACACCGAGAGAATCGTGGACTGGAGGTTGCCCTGTCCGGTCGTCGAGAACACGTCGCGGCCGTCGTGTTCCAGCGAGAACGCCACGTCCGGGTTCGCCAGCGCGTACTGCGTGACGACGCGGTTGACGTGCGCGAACTCGGTGGACTCCGTCTTCAGGTACTTCCGGCGCGCCGGGGTGTTGAAGAAGAGATCAGTGACTTCGATGGTCGTCCCCTCGGGACAGCCCGCGGGACCGACGGCTTCGACCTCGCCGCCGACCAGGCGGAGTTCGGTGCCCGTGTCGCCACCCCTCGGTTTCGTTCGGATTTTGGTCCGCGAGACGGCACCGATGGTGTACAGCGCCTCGCCGCGAAAGCCGAGGGTGGAGACGCCCGCTTCGAGGTCGTCGATGTCCCGAATCTTGCTCGTCGTGTGCTCCTCGACGGCGACCTGCACGTCCTCCTTGCTCATTCCGATTCCGTCGTCCGTGACGGCGATACGCTCCGTCCCGCCGCCATCGACCTGCACGGAAATCCGCGAAGCATCGGCGTCGAGGCTGTTCTCGACCAGTTCCTTCACCACCGAGGCCGGTCGCTCGACCACTTCCCCCGCCGCGATGCGCTGGATCGTCGTCTCGGACAGCGCCCGGATGTTCGTCTCCCCGTCGCTCATTTCTCGAACCCTTTCGTCCCGACGTATTCAAGGTTGGTGTGTCGCCCGCAGTAATATAATGAATAATAGAGATAAAATCGCAACGTTTACTCCCGTCCGTGGCATGTACGCGCTTGCTATGGAATCGTTCACCGAAACACTGGAACTCGTGAGGCTGGGTAACCACGTTCGAATCGAACTCGAAGACGGGGAGGCGTTCGAAGGCCCGGCAAGCCCGATCGACTACATGCCGGGCGACCGGTTCCGACTCGAAATCGAACCGAAACACGAGCGGATTCGGCGATGTGAAGTGAGCGCGGTCTACGTCGATGGGTCGTGGACGCCGCCCGAAGTCCGCCACTACAGCCTCGGCGACGAGGATTGGATCGTCGCCGGGGAAGCACGAGAGATGGAGATCACGCGATAAGGGCGTGTATCGCGCCGAAGCCACTACTTCGGACGGTCTGCCACGAACTCACTGGTGAGGGCTGCAAGTTCCGAACGGAACGTCCCGGCGTCGAAATCGCCGCGCCCCTGAAACAGCCGGTCGTTCTCCTCCCGAGCGATGTCCTCGAAGACGCGGTCGTAGAGGCTATCGACGGTGACCGGTCTGTTGTGGGCTTCTAGCTGATCCGCAACCCGTCGGAATCGACGGTCGGTTCCGAGTTCGTCGGCCAACTCGTCGGCGGATTGCCTGGCGGGGGACGGCCCGTCTTCCGTCTCGAAGTTCCGGCTCAGTTGTGCCCTGTCGCCGGTTTTGTTCCGAAGGACGACGCCAGCCGCCGGACCGTCGTACCAGTTCGAGTCCGGGATTTCGTAGGATTGCGGGTCGAAATCGACCGCTCGAACTTCCTTCTGGAAGGTGTTCACCGAGCGCAAGCCGAGGCTCGCGTACACCTTCTCGACGGCGTCCGGTGGGAGGAACCGTTCCTCGTCAGCGAACCACACGTCGTACCCGAGAAACGACGGGGTTCGTTCCCAGTCGTAGTCGATGGTCCGTTTCACCGTCGCGTCCCCGAAGAAGACGACGGATTCGACGTCCTCGACGGCGGCGTGCAACGCCTCTCGGTCGAGGTTCTCCCGGAGGTGGCGCAGTAGGTGGTGGTAGGACGGCGGAACGTCGTCGGCTTTGTAAACCCGTTCTCGGTCGCCGAGTTGGATCATGCCCGAATCGCGCAGTTGGAACCTGACGCCCGCTCCGTCGATCTGCTCTTGAATCCAGAGATGGCCGCGTTCGAGCAGGGATTCGGGTGCCGCGTCTACGGTTGGAATGGACGGATACTGTTTCATCGTTGTGGGGTAGGGAAGTCTCCGGACGGCGGGTTTGACATCCAACGATACCCGGGCGTGTCACTCGTAGTTTTTCATGTAGTGGTCGGAAGGGGGGAAGCGTCCAACGGAACCGACATCGAGAAGACGACGACGCATATCTTTCCGATCGACGATTTAGTCACCACCTCTTTATAAACATGGGCGAGGTGTTTATTGCAATCAACAGCCCAGTACCATACAACCGATGTGTGCAGATCAATTCAGTCCGGGGTTGTCACGGGTACTCGGCTCGGAAGCGCGGTGTGACCTCCTCGCTATCCTCGCCGAGAACCCCGACGAGTGGCTCACTGCCGCCGAATTGTGCGAACGGGCGGGGGTTTCCCGGTCGGGCTTCCACCGCGATCACAAATCCCTCCTCCTCGGCTTCGACATCCTGGCCCGACGTGACGAAAGCGCCGACGGCCACACGTTCCCCACCTACCGACTCACCGACACGGAACAGGCCGACCTGCTCGTCGAACTCCACGACGTACTGGAGACCAAACTCGAAAACACGGACTCGCTGCTCGCCGACACGCTCACCGGATTCGTCCAGTAGTTCGATCGGAACGAGGGAACCGACTTTCACAACGAACGCCCTCGAAAAGATCGAGACAACAAATTCGTTTTCCACCGACGCCTGCTGTGTGTTTGCTCGATAGATCACCCGGAAACTGTGGCTGAGATCGTGTTCTTTTGCGTTTATTTATATATTACAATAGTTAGTAGTATTAAGAAAAGTATTCCTCCAAGTGTGTAATGTATTTTAATGCATGTCAGAGAACGACCTGAAAGCGTACTTGGCGGAGCATCCACGAATGATCGGCGTACTGTTCACTATCTGCTTGTTGTTGTTACAGTCGGGGAATGCGATGGGGGCAGTATACAATGCAACAAATGGACCATAGCTAATTGAAATCGGAAGCAGAGAGTTCATCACTCCAACGAAGATCGTCATCTATTTTCACGGGGAGTAGTTCGAGATCTAATGCGTCGTTCAATTCGTTGGAGGATAGTTTCAATTCTGTCAGTATCCCGGAACCGAGATAGCGTGTCGAATCTTGCTCCATGATTACAGATACAATAGTTCCCAACCCATAACTCGCAGCCGGGAAAGCATATTGACCGAGCAAAAACTGGTTCCTATTTTTCTGGGTCACTCGAAACATAGCAGGCGTCCCGCTCTCGCTCTGACACAACGTCACCCCACCGTCACCGATCGTCACGTACTCCACGCCGACGACCAGTTCCTCCTTTGCGATACTGAGCGCGGCACGAAGTGAAAAGCCACAGTTCAGCAGGCGGGCGAGTGATCGACCAATCTTCGTCGCCGAGGAGTTGACGACTTCGGCGAGGGTGACGACACCGCCCTTGCTTCCCTTCTCGACCAGCATCTCGCCCTGCCGGTAGGACCGACAGGCGTTCAACAGGAAAGCATCGACGTTGACAGTCGTGAGCGAGTTCGCGTCGAGGAGGCCGTCCGCACAACGGAACCCACCGTCGTTGACGTGACCGATGTAGTGCAGGAAGTCGGCATCGGATTCGAACAGCGCCGCGAGTTCGTCCGTCGTGATCTCCTCGTGAATCGAGACGTCGAACGCCACGAAGTCGCGCAGGCCGTAGAAGCGCTCCACGACGTTCTCCTCGTCCATCGCCACGTCGTTGCAAACGACGTGGACCTTCAGCGCCGAATCGTCCGGTTCGGTGTAATCGATGGTCTGGCGCAGGGACTCGATGGGGACCTTGTTCGCCCCGATGGGGTAGCCGTTGCCGACCCACGCGTGTTCGGTGGTGTCCGCTGATTCGACTTGGAACAGTTCGTCGTCGCCCCAGTCCCACGCCTCGTCGGTGCTCCGCGTGAAGTCGCCCGCCGGAATCGCAGTCCGAGTGAAATCGTCCAGCATCTTCGGCTTCGGCGCGACGGTGTGTGACTCCGGGTTGTGCGGCGTCCGGAGCAACGACAGTTCCTTCGCGAAATACGGGAGCGCGGGAATCGTCTCCGCCGTCGGCACCACGTCGGTCGTGAGATGCCAATCGAGGAGGTGCGGTTCCAGCGTTTCGAACGGAATCGAGAGGTACTCCTGAAGCTGTTCGGCGAGCGGGCGGTCGTACAGTTCGGCGAAATCGAGGCCCACGAGCGGCTCGACCTGCGTGCGCTCGTGCAGTTCGACCTGGTAGTACCCCTCCGTCCGCGTGAGACAGTCGAGGAAGAACGCCTGTCTGAGGACGCGATTGACTGTCGCTTCGTATCCGCCTGCTCCCGCGAGCGGATACTCGAACGACCCCGAAACCAGCCGTGGCGTGCTTCCCGGCACGACGTCAGCACCGAGGTAGTACGCCAACGACGCGGCGGGATACACGTAGCGCCGTTCGGGCGGTAACACGAGTCGAACGCCCGTCTCCGGTCGCTCGATACCGGTCGGGACGTCGAACGCTTCACCGCGTTCGATGAGCGGCGGATGACCTCGAAGCGTCGGAAACGACCGCTCACAAGTAGTGGTCTTCAGCGCCGACCCGAGATACGAGACGGCGGCCATCGCGTCGTCCACATCGTCGGAGACAGTGATCGTCCCCGCCGGACGCTCGTGAAACGAGCGCGCACCGACGCGGGCCCGGCGACGTCCGTCGAATTCGATCATTGCGGATGTCGTACCGTGATTCAACGTCAGCGCGCTTTCGACGGCGATGTAGAGTTTCATCGGCGTGCTCTGCACTTCCAGCAGGTAGCTATCGAAATCGAGCGACAGATCGTTGAACGTCGTGGCGTCGGTGGTGATCTCGCCGTCCTGCGTTCGTACGACGACCGACAAGTGGTTCGGAATCTCGATGCCGGTGGATTCGAAGCTCACTGCCGCGTCGATGGGGAAGTAAAATCCCGTCGTGTCGATGGGCTCGGTAGTGAGTGGTTCGGCAGTATAGAGTTCGAATCGGACGTTCTCGACCGGATCGAAAATAGCGAGACCGGAACGCCTGTCGAGTGTATCGAACTCCATGCGTACTAATTGTGAACGGTATGTCTCGGGACGATTATAGTTCTACCCACACCGTCGTCTTGTCGAGTTCCGGCACGTGCCAGCGCTGTTC
>NZ_JBAWAC010000463.1:0-2151 GCF_049589095.1 Haladaptatus sp.
GCCCGCCCATCCCCGGCGGATTCGGGAATCAGGACCGAAGTACGTCGCCAACTCCGCCGCCTTCTCGACCGCATCTATCGTCCAATCGAGGTCGGACGAATGGTCGTAAGCGTTCGGGTCCACGGTCGTGTCCCCGCCGAAGTGACCGCCGACGAGGGCGGCACCTTCGCGCTCCGGTCGGAAGTACGACCCCGTATCGAGGTCGATAGTCAACGGGACCGACTCGGGGACGGGAGTTTCCGGGTCGACGACCGCGATTTGGCGACGCTCGGGCAAGATGGGAAGGTCGAGGCCCGCCATCGCCGCAACTCTGCCCGCCCACGGTCCGGCCGCGTTGACGACGAAGTCCGCGTCGATGGGCCCGTCGGTCGTTTCGACGCCCGTAACGCCATTCCCGTCCCGCAGCACATCCGTCACCTCGACGCCGGTGCAGATGTCCACCCCGACCTCACGGGCGCGGGTGGCGAACGCTTGAAGCGCCAAATGAGGGTCCGCGAAGCCGTCTGTCGGTGAGTACGTCGCCGACCGGAAACGGTCGGCACGAAGACCGGGGCAGTGTTCCAGCGCCTCCTCGGGAGTGAGCAACTCGCTCGGTACACCCTGCTCGTTTTGCATGGCGACAGTTTCCGCGAGTTCCTCCACGGAGTCGTCAGTCCGGGCGAGGAAGAGATAGCCCGAGCGTCGATGGGAGATGTCGGCGTCGAACTCATCCTCGAATCGATCCCAGACGCGCATGCTGGCCCGCGAAAGCGCGACGTTGACGGGGGTCGAGAACTGCGCCCGAATTCCGCCAGCCGAACGTTCGGTGCTTCCAGCGCCGATGTTCGAGCGCTCACAGAGAACCACATCGGCTCCGCGCTGTGCGAGATAGTACGCGCTCGAACAGCCGACGATTCCGCCACCAACGACAACTATTCGCATACCGTCGAAAAGGGACCGCTGGCTAATGGTTCCATCGTCGGGAAATAAGCATGTCCGAGCCAAAGGGCCGATATGGTTCGTCTCATCTCGGACGACGACGTGGCGTCGCTCCTCGACATCGAATCCCTGCTCCCGGTAGTGCGCGAAGCCTTCGTCAAACAGGGCCGCGGCGAAGTTGAGCGACCCGATCGCCCGCACTTTCCGGTTGGTACCGGACTCGTCGGCGATTCCTCTCTCGGAACGGGTCTCGTGATGCCCGCGTACATCCACGGCGCACGCTACTACGCCACCAAACTCGTCGGCGTGCACGATGGAAACGCCGACCGAGGGCTACCGACCGTGAACGCCCAAATCGCGCTGACCGAGGCCGAGACCGGATTGCCCGCCGGGTTCCTCGCCGGGACGAGGATCACGAACGCACGAACGGGTTGTATCGGCGGACTCGCGGCCGCCGAACTCGCCGCGTCCTCGCCGGTCAAACTGGGGATCATCGGGGCGGGAACACAAGCCCGCTGGCAAGCACGGTGTATCGCGGCCGCGACGGACGTCGAATCGATCTGCGTCTACTCGCCGAGCGATTCGAAGGACGAGTGCGCTGACGAGCTCGAATCCGACCTCGACGTTCCGACGACGCCGGTCGAGTCGGCGGGCGAAGCGGTCGCGGATGCGACGGTCGTCGTCACGACGACCACGGCGACCAGTCCCGTCTTTTCGGGCGAGGCGCTCGAACCCGGAACGCTCGTCATCGCCATCGGTGCCTACACGTCCGAGATGCGTGAACTCGACCGCGAAACGTTCGGCCGTGCCGACAAGACGTTCGCCGACGTCCCGGAAGAGGTCGCGGAGATAGGGGATTTGCTGGCAACTGACCTCGGCGAATCCGACCTCGTTCCGCTCACCGACGTTCTCGAAGGCAGGGGTGGCCGCGACAACGATAGCGAAATAATCGTGGTCGAAAGCGTCGGATCGGCCGTGCTCGATGCGGCCGCGAGCGAGTTCGTTTTCGAGCGGGCGGTCGAGACAGAGACCGGTGAGGAAGTCGAACTGTAGCGGCCAGCGAGACTGATTTTCCAGACGGGTTGGATGGATATCCAGGCAGATAACTTGCCAGAAATCTGTTCAGAAATCCGATCCGAACGGGAGAATGATCGGTGAGCAGAGATGGGAAGAATATTTGGGGAGTTGTCTGGAAAGCCATCCAGATAGCTATACGGCTAGAAATATACCCAG
>NZ_JBAWAC010000464.1:0-3204 GCF_049589095.1 Haladaptatus sp.
TCGAACTGGCGGCGGACGCCGAACCGAAGAAAGTGACCGTTCCGCTAGCGGTTACCCCTGCGGAAGACCTGGACGGCGCGGACGAACTCGAACCGGAAACTCCCGTATTCACTCACTTCTATCCGCCGGATACGGGAAAGTCCGTGACCGCGGTCTTCGGGATGGACCTCTCGATACCGCCACGACAGACACAGGGCCAGTTCATCTCACACCCGCAAGGCCCACTCGAAGTCACGCAGACGGACGACCTACGGGAAGTCGTCGTCGTTGCCGTCCCACCGTGGACACAGGAAACGGTCGCCGCGTTCGACCGTTCCGGGCGAAAACAGGAACTGGTTGTCCTCGATGCCGAACCGCCGGCGGAACTACTCTAGATATCCCAACTCACGCAGTTGGTCGGTTATCTCGCTGAATTCCGACTCCGTGAGCTTTCCCTGCCGTTGGTGCTGAATGACGATACTCCGGAGCAGAAACCGGACGAGATCGCTCGTGTTCGAAAAACTCGTTCCCTCGATCGTCTCCTCCACGCGATCGGCGAGATCCTTCGGAATGGAAACGGTGGTGTACTTCGTCATATCCCTCCGTTGGTCGTCCCTCCGGTTAGGGTTTGTGACCGCCGTCCGGAGGCAAAGCAGTTTGAGACGAAAGACCGTATCACGACGCGAGAAGCTATTCAAATGACCTACAACTCACTCCTACTGCGGCAAGCCCGCCGCGTTGAAGCCGTTCCCGGTGACCGATCAGTCGATGAGATCCTCGAATTCGGGCAACACGTCGTCCGTATCGCTCCCGTCATCGTCGTCCGAATCGTCGGCGTTGGTGTCGGTTTCGTCCGTCTCGTCCGAATCGCTTTCCTCGTCCTGGATGACCTCGACATCGAGGACGGTAAGCGGAATGTTTTCCAACCGTTGGCCGATTTCCTTCCGGGCGATACGCGATGCGTGTTCCTCTCGCTCGACGTTGAACACCGTCATCTCCAACTCCAGCGCGACGAGTGCCTCGTCGGCGGCGATGAACGCCGGTGGGAGTTCCTCCCCGGATGGCGATGTCCGCGAACCCATGTTTATTTCGACGTAGTTTAGGTCGGGATTGAGCATCTCGCCGGTCTTGGAGATGGCGATGCGCACCGCCTCGTCCGGCGTCTGCACGTCGTAGACCGGGATTGCGGCTTCGACGACAACTCTACAGTTCATAATCCCAACGGTAATTACAGGGCCAGCAGTATGAATTTTCGCCCTTTTGGGGTATCGTGACAGGTCACGACAGCACTTATGTCCGTTTCCGACACATCACGAGCAATGACTCACATGCCGGTCGTGGACGGCCACAACGATACGCTTCTCCGGTTAGGTTCGACCGACGACCCCGTATCGGCGTTCGAGGAGGGAATCGAGGGCACGCATATCGACCTCCCGCGTGCCCGCGAGGCGGGACTCGGCGTCGGATTCTTCGCCACCTTCGTCCTGAGCGACGACGAACACGAGGTTCGACGGACCGACGAGGGCTACGAGTTCCCCCTCCCCGACGAACTCGACCACGGCGACGCGCGGTCCGTGACGTACCGATACCTCGAACTGCTCCACAGGCTCGCCGCCACCGTCGACGGCTTTCGCGTCGTGGACTCGCTCGACGACTTCGACGCCTGCCTCGAATCGGGTGAACTCGGTGCGGTTCCGCACATCGAAGGCGCTGCTGGCGTCGCTCCCGACCTCGCCAACCTCGACTTCCTGTACGCCGCGGGCGTGCGCTCCATCGGCCCGGTGTGGAGCCGTCCGAACGCCTTCGGGCAGGGCGTCGTCTCGCGCTACCCCGGGAGTCCGGACACCGGCGACGGACTGACTGACGCGGGGCGAGACCTCGTCCGGGCGTGCGAACGGCACGGCATCGTGGTCGACTGTGCACACCTGACCGAACGGGGATTCTGGGACGTCGCCGAGACGAGCGGCGCGCCGCTCGTCGCCTCGCACACCGGCGCGTACAGCCTCTGTCCGCACTCCCGAAACCTGACGGACGAGCAGATAGACGCCGTGGCCGACTCCGACGGCGTCGTCGGCATCGGCTTCCTCGAACCGATTTTGGCCGACGACCCAAACCCGGACGCCGATGCGACCCTGTCCGACCTCGTGGACCATATCGAATACGTCGCCGACCGCGCAGGTATCGACCACGTGGTGTTAGGATCCGACTTCGACGGCGCACCGATACCCGACGACGTGGGCGACGTGACCGGTCTTCCCGCCGTGTTCGCGGAACTTCGGGAACGCGGGTTCGGCGAGGACGACGTTTCGAAGGTCGCCCACGGGAACTGGCGGCGGGTGCTGGCCGCGACGTGGTGAATCGAAAGAGTTGCTTGTCCCCGATACCCATTCCCGGGCGATGGAAACCGGTTCGATACCCGTCGAAGAGTTACCGGGTGGGTTCGACCTCCAATCGACCGTCGAGAGCGGCCAGAGTTACCTCTGGCGGCGCGAGGACGGACGGATGTACGAGACGACCCACGCCTACGGCGGGTCGGCGTGGTACTACACCGTCCTCGACGGGAACGTCATCTGCGCCCGGCAACGGGACGGACTGCTGGAGTGGGAGGCGACGACCGACGCCGAACCTCACCTGTTCTCGCTTTTGCGCCTCGACGACGATTTGGACGCGATAATCGACGCCACGCCCGCGGACTCGCTGGTCGAATCGGCCTACGACGAATATCGCGGCATGCGGATCGTCCGCGATCCCTTTTTCCCGTGTCTCGTCTCCTTCATCTGCTCGGCACAGATGCGCGTGAGCCGAATCTACGGCATGCAGACCGCGCTGGCCCGCGAGTTCGGAACCCCCATCGAGTTCGACGGAAAGACGTACTACGAGTTCCCGACGCCGGAAGCCTTGGCTGAAGCGTCGGAGGGGGAGCTTCGGGACCTGAATCTGGGCTACCGTGCGCCGTACGTCAAGAAGTCCGCCGAGTTGTTGGCGTCCGGCGAAGCCTCGCCGGACGACGTTCGCGGGAAATCCTACGAGGACGCCCGCGACGCCATGCAGGCCTTCGTCGGCGTCGGCGACAAGGTGGCCGACTGCGTACTCCTCTTCGCGCTCGGCTATTTAGAAGCGGTACCGCTCGACACGTGGATTCAGAGCGCCATCGAGGAGCACTACCCCCACTGCGAGCAGGGGTCGTATCGGGACACCTCGCGGGCGATTCGGGAACAGTTCGGC
>NZ_JBAWAC010000465.1:0-3075 GCF_049589095.1 Haladaptatus sp.
GGTCACGCCATCATCACCGCACTCATCGGGTCGATAGTGTGGGGTATCATCAGTTTCTTCGTCGGGTGGATTCCCATCATCGGCGCGCTGCTCGCGCTCATCGCGTGGATCGGCGTCATCAACTGGCGCTATCCCGGTGGCTGGGGGACGGCCATCGTTATCGGACTGGTCGCGTGGTTCGCGGCCGCAATCGTCCTCTACATCTTCGCGCTGTTCGACATCATCACGTCGGGCGCGCTGGGGATTCCGGGCGTCTGAGCCGTTCAGCGGAGTTCGGGGGTCGAGACGGACGAAATCGCCCCGTCCGTCCCGCGTAACCGAACCCACCAGACGATGGCCGCCACGCCGAGACAGATCGCGGCGACGCCGACGAGGCCCGCCTCCGGACCGAACGGTCCGCCGGTGACGACGCGCGGACCGACCTGCCGGGTGGCGACGAGCGTCACCGGGAGTCGAAGGCCGCTCACCGAAAACCCGTACACGCTCGTCTGGAAGAAGTTCCACGAGATGTGCAACCCGATTGAGATACCCAACTCTCCGGTGAGCACGTACCCGGACGCGAGCATGACGCCGGCGAGGACGATGACGAGCGTACTCGTGAGCGTCGCGTTCGGATTGAAGACGTGCAGGACGCCGAACACCACCGACGAACAGAGCGTCGCGGCCGCAACCGCCGCGTCCGCGGATACCCACCGAAACCAGCGGAACCCCTCGGCGAGGTTCGTCAGCAGGTAGCCGCGTATCAGCAACTCCTCGCTGATACCGACGAAGACGAAGAGGGGTATCGAAAGGACGAACGCGCCGACGAACGACACGTTCGGTGCAGTTCGGAGATAGCCGACGACTCGAACCCAACCGAACGCGACTTCGGCGAAAAATATCGCGGTCATGAGCGCCACGCCGAGGACGAGGCCGAACCCGAAGTCCAGCCACCACGACCGCGAGAGATGAAACCCAAAGTCGGCGAACCGGCGGCGGTCGAGAAACCGCCCGACGAGGTACGTGAACGAACACACCACGATCAGTTCGACGACGACCCGGACCAACAACCGTCCCCCTGGCCCGAACGATCCGAGTCCCAATCCGACGAATACGGGGCGGAGAATCGGCCTGAACGCGAGTATCACCCCGAACGAGAGGATTCCGAGGACGATTCCGGCAACGACGAACCGCCATGGGAGCCGAAGCCGCCGGTCCGTCCCGTTCCAGAACACCGCTTTTATCGAAGTGAGCACTGTGAATACAGTACGGCGACCCGACTGTTAATCCTTGTTCGAAATCGTGGGTCTCGCGGCCCGAAGAACGTCACGTGAACCGATGGATCCTCGGTAACGGATTCATCACTTTTCGACCTTCCACTCGCCGGGTTCCTCGCCGTGGAACTCGCCCTTGGCTTCCCGCCGCGTCGGCCAGAACGTCAGCAGTGCGGTGGCGACGTAGAAACAGAGCACGCCGCCGATGACAAACTCCCCCGAAATCCCGGGAACGGCGGCGGTCTCGACCGGCGTCTCCTTCGGGACGAAGGCCGTGATGCGGAACAACCACGCTACAACCAGCACCGTCTCCAGCGGGAAGTAGACGTGTTTGAGCCGACGCGACAGCGCCTCCCACAGCGAGACCTTCAGCGTCGGCTCTCGAAGGTCGTGGCCCAACTTTTCCCGCCAGTCGCGGTGGATCGCCCCCTCCGGGTCGAACGCGTTGGCGAACACGTTCTCCTCGATCATCCGCACCCGCGACCGCGTCGCGTCGTAGGTGCGATACCGGCGCACGTCGAACAGCAGGAACATCACCAGCGCGAACATCCCGATCAGCAGGAAGTACGGCGGACTGTTCGTGCTCTGGAACGACAGCGCCAATAACGCCGCGATGACCGCGATGGCCCAATCGATGGTGAGGTCCAACCTGTCCAGTCGCGTGGACATCTGCGATACCTCGCCCCGGTAGTAGTGCGGCATCAGCGACATGAATTCCGAGCGCTCCTCTCCCGCTTTCGCGGCGACGTCGCGGGCATCACGTTCCTCCGGATCGAACTCGTCGTTTGGCTCCCCCATGGTTGATATTTGTCCTGTGGTAACAACTGTCGTTCGGTGAAAATGGCTGAGAGTATGTCGTGTCGAGAGTTCCACCACTGACTTCCCCTCACGCTCCCTCCACCCAATAATGTCCACTCGACCCGACCTCAGAAATCATGTGGCCCTCGTCACCGGCGGCACCAGCGGTATCGGCCGCGAAACCGCACTCAAACTAGCGGATTACGGCGCGTCAGTCGCCATCGTCGGCAGGAATCGCAAACGCGGGCGAAAAGTCGCGAAGGAAATCGAGGCCCGGAACGGCGACGGGTGGGCCGAACTGTACGTCGGGGACCTCGCGTCCCAAGACAACGTCCGGAACCTCGCGGCGGAGTTCGAGGACCGCCACGACCGCCTCGACCTGCTGGTTAACAACGCGGGGACGTTCCGAAACCGGCGAACGGAGACCGTGGACGGCATCGAAGCCACGTTCGCCATCAACCACCTCGCGCCCTTCTTGCTCACGCATCTGCTGATCGACCTGCTGGTCGAAAGCGCACCTGCCCGCGTCGTCACGACGACCTCGGAACTGCACGAGAGGGGCACCATCGACTTCGCCGATTTGGAACGCGAGCGCGATTACGAGGACATGGCGGCCTACAGCCAGTCCAAATTGGCGAACGTCCTCTTCACCTACGAACTGGCGCGACGACTGGACGGAACTGGCGTGACCGCAACCACGGCCAACCCCGGGTTCGTGCCCGAAACCGCGTTCACGCGCGGGGCGTCGATTCGCGGGCGACTGACGCTCGGCCTGTTCTCGATCCTTCCTCTGCCGTTCACGAAGAGTGTCGAGGAGGGTGCCGAAACCGTCATCCGCGCCGCCGCGTCGCCCGAGTACGACGGCGTGACGGGCGAATACTTCACCGACGGCGACGTCGCCGAATCCTCCGACGAATCACACGATGCGACCGTACGAACCCGTCTGTGGGACGTGAGCGCCGGATTCGTCGGCATTTCGCCCGACTCACTTCGATACTGACTGCAACCGTTTTCTTCGCTGGCT
>NZ_JBAWAC010000466.1:0-3542 GCF_049589095.1 Haladaptatus sp.
GTCGCATTCGTCGGTTTCCCCAGCGTCGGCAAATCGACGCTGTTGAACTCGCTCACCGCCGCGGAGAGCGAAGTCGGTTCGTACGATTTCACCACTCTCAACGTAAACCCCGGAATGTTGCAGTACAACGGCGCGAACATCCAACTCCTCGACGTGCCCGGACTCATCGAAGGTGCCGCCCACGGCCGTGGCGGCGGGCAGGAAGTCCTCTCCGTGGTTCGTGCGGCCGACCTCGTCGTCTTCGTCCTCTCCGTCTTCGAAATAGACCAGTACGAACGTTTGCAGGAGGAGCTGTACGAGAACAAGATCCGATTGGACTCCACGCCGCCCAGCATCTCCATCGCCAAGAAGGGCCGCGGTGGCATCCGTGTCACGTCCAGTGCGGACCAGGACATTTCCGAGAACGTCATCAAGGAAGTCCTCCGCGAGCGCGGGTACGTCAACGCGAACGTCACCCTGCGCGAAAAGGTGGACATCGACCGCCTCATCGACGGCATCATGGACAACCGCGTTTACCTCCCGTCGATGGTGACCGTGAACAAGGTGGACCTCATTGAGCACGACTACGCCGAAAAAGTCCGCGGGGAACTCCGCGACCACGACATCGACCCGGACGAAGCCGTGTTCATCAGCGCCGAGAAGGAGAAGGGACTCGACGCGCTCCGGGAGAAGATTTGGGAAGAGCTCGGCCTCATGCGGATCTACATGGACAAACCCGGACGCGGCGTCGATTACGAGGAGCCGCTCGTCCTCCCGAAGGGCAGTACCATCGAGGACGCCTGCAACCACCTCGGCGGTGAGTTGGGGCAGCGGTTCCGCTTCGCCCGCGTCAGCGGTCCGAGCGCCAAGCACGACGAACAGCAGGTCGGCGTGGAACACGAACTCGCGGACGAGGACGTGCTTCGGTTGATTCTTCGGAAATAGGGACGGTTCGGGCGTGTATGCTTGGAGAGTTTTGTGATTACAGTTGCCGAGTGATTGGTTTCGAGAACTTCTGACCGTTCGCTACAAACTGGATTTGGCTCTGTCGTGACTGGGATTTCCGAGCGGCAATGAAACCGCCCCACCACACATCGCCCGCAACGGCCACGCATCTCTCCAGCCGATGCTCCAACGTGTTCAAAAACCTCCGATTTTTCTAAGCCGTGATCGAGGTTGCTAACATCACAGCTCCGGACAAATCATCTCGGAGTGGGGTTAGCCGGAGACGAGATTCAGGCCGACGATTCCCACCACGATCACCCCGATAAACACCATCCGCAGAACGTCGGCGGATTCGTCGAAGAGGACGATGCCGAGCGTCGCCGTTCCAACCGCACCAATTCCAGTCCAGACGGCGTAGGCGGTGCCGACGGGGAGGGTCTGGAGGGACTTCGCCAGCAAGGCCATGCTGACGACGAGGGCGACGACGGTGAAGACGGTGGGCCAGAGTTTCGAGAAGCCCTCGGAGTATTCGAGGCCGATGGCCCACGCGACTTCGAACAACCCGGCGACGACGAGCAGCTTCCACGACATGGTTCGGATTTCGGGACGGGAGGGGGCTATGTCTTCCGTTTCCCAGCCTGCCGAGACCCGTGACTCTTTATGAATTCCTTCTGAACCGTTCACGGAATGAGTGCCGACGAGGTCGACCCGGAGAAGTTGGGGGAGGAAGTGGAACGACCGATGGTTCGGTTGTTCACCGAATACGGGGAGGATGACTACCATTGGTTCATCGTCGGTCTGACAACGAGCCTGCTGTCGCGGTTGCTGTCGCTCGTGCCGCCGCTCGTGCTCGGCGTCGCTATCGATTCGGTGTTCGCCGAGTCGTTCAATAGCAGTGCGTACTCGCTCTATTTCGTCCCTCAGTCGTGGATTCCGACGACGCAGATGGGCCAGTTCTGGTTCTCGGCCGAAATCATGGGCGTGGCGATGGTGCTCGCGGCGTTCTGTAACTTCGCACGGTCGTCCAGTCTGAACCTGTTCTCCCATCGCGTCAAACACGAAGTGCGGACCTCGACCTACCAGTGGATGCAACGGTTGGATATGACCTTCTTCGACGAGCACAAGACGGGCGAGTTGATGAGCGTCCTCAACAACGACGCGAACCGCCTCGAACTGTTCCTCGACAACATGATGGGGAGTGCCGTCCAGTTGTTCGTCCTCATCGTCGGCATCGGCGCGATTCTCTTCCTGACCAGTCCACAACTCGCGCTCGTCACGATGGCCGTTATCCCCGTCGCGGCGCTGTTCACGTGGTGGTTCATGAAGCGCATCGAGAAGTTCTACTCGGGGGTTCGCTCGTCGGTCGGGAACTTGAACACGCGACTGGAGAACAATCTCGCCGGAATCGAGGTCATCAAGACCGCGGGAACGGAGTCGTTCGAGGACGAGCGCGTTCGGAAGGTGTCTTACGATTACTTCCGTCGGGACTGGAAGGCGCTCCGGATGAACTTCATTTATCGACCGGGAATGCAGTTGCTCACCTCCATCGCGTTCGCCGCGACGTTCGTCGTCGGGGGACTGTGGCTCCTCTCCGGCCCACCGCTCGGCTTTTCGGGCGGTACTCTCCGCATTGGCGACCTCGTCACCTTCCTCATCCTCACCCAGCGGATGGTCGAACCGCTCACGCAGATGAGCGAGGTGGTGGACCGCTACGAGGACGCCAAGGCCTCCGCACGGCGCATCTTCGGTCTGCTCTCCATCGAACCGGCCATCACGAGCAGTCCGGACGCCGTGGCGCTGGACGCTGACACCGTGGAGGGGGAAGTCGAGTACGACGACGTGGACTTCGCCTACGAGGACGGCCACGAAGTGCTGTCGGACGTGACGTTCATCGCGGAACCCGGCGAGACGGTCGGCCTCGTCGGGCCGACGGGTGCCGGGAAGTCCACCATCTGCAAGCTCCTCCCGCGCCTCTACGACGTGACGGGCGGCGCGATCCGGGTGGACGGCCACGACGTGCGCGACCTCACGGTCGAAAGCCTGCGCGAGCACATCGGCTACGTCGGGCAGGACACCTTCCTCTTCGACGGCACCGTCGAGGAGAACATCGCCTACGGTGCGTTTGACGCGACCCACGAGGATATCGTGGCGGCCGCGAAGGCCGCCGAGGCACACGACTTCATCACCAACCTGCCGGACGGTTACGACACGCGCGTCGGCGAACGCGGACTGAAGCTGTCCGGCGGCCAGCGCCAGCGCATCTCCATCGCCCGCACGATTCTGGCCGATCCCGAACTGCTCGTGTTGGACGAGGCGACGAGTGCGGTGGACACCGAGACGGAAATGCTCATCCAGCGCAGTCTCGACCGACTCACAGAGGACCGCACGACGTTCATCATCGCCCACCGCCTCTCGACGGTGAAGGGTGCGGACACCATCCTCTCGGTCGAAGAGGGGGAAATCGTGGAGCGCGGTACGCACGAGGAACTGCTCGACAACGACGGACTGTATGCCAACCTCTGGCGCGTGCAGGCCGGGGAGATCGATGCCTTGTCCGAGGAGTTCGTGCTTGAGGCGTCCCGGCGGGCGAGTGCGAGTCAGGTGAGTCGGGAATAGGT